>PXYQ01000070.1 GCA_003023645.1 Candidatus Arcticimaribacter sp.
CACCCTGAATCTTGCTTTTATTGAATGTGTGTTTTTTTCTGTATTAGATCCAATATTAATCAGATTTAGATAAATTTATAACTCCTTATTAAGGAATCCATAAAATACATTTAATCGAAAACAAATACATTTCAGCAACAATCAGAAATACCCTATTATTGCATAAATCAAATAAAAATGGAAAAAACTGTTAGTGAAGCAATTGCATACAGAAGATCAGTAAGGCGCTATGACCCAAACCAGCAACTGAACACAACAGATGTCCAAAACTGTATTCGAGAAGCTACCCTAGCTCCTACAAGTAGTAATTTACAATTGTGGGAATTTTACCATATAACAAGTCCTGATACGCTTAAAGCGCTATCTAAAGCGTGTTTTGGACAATCAGCGGCGGGTACTGCTTTGCAATTGGTCATTCCAATTGTTCGAAAAGACCTCTGGAAGAACAGAGCAGCTGCCAACCTAAATTTCCTGACAAGTCAATTCGAAGCTCAAGAAACTCGAGATTCAAAAAAAGAGCAAAGAACATTGAAGTATTACAACAAATTAGTTCCAACACTTTATCGAGAATTTTTTGGCGTATTCAGTTTTGCCAGAAAAATAGTTGCATTTTTCATTGGGCTTTCGCGCCCCATGTATCGGGAGGTTAGTCGATGTGATTTACGTATAATAGCACATAAAAGCACGGCTCTTGCAGCAGAAAATTTTATGGTAAGCATGGCTGCAAAAGGAATGGACACTTGTCCAATGGAAGGGTATGATTCGAAGCGTGTAAAGCAAATTCTTGGCTTGCCAAAAAGTGCGGAAATCAGTATGATTATTGGCTGTGGTTATCGTGACAAGGGCGGAATCTATGGACCTCGCTTTAGAGTTCCTTTTGAGGAAGTGTATCGAGCGATTTAAACGAAATCGTATCTCCTTCTTTTTTTTGAACTAAAACGTTTAATCCTTCTTCCGTCAGTTGAAAAATTCGAGGATATCCCCCAGAAACTTGACCATCTACCCCAGCAATTAACAGCGTACCCGAAGGTGTTATTTGTACTGTTCCTGGACGTACTGCTCCGCTCAACATGGGTACAGCATCCATAGAAAAAGGGCTTGATATTCTATATCCCATTCGATTTTGACTGTTAATCAAAAAATCTTTTTGAAAAATTTGTTGACGCGCAGCAATGGATAATGTGTTAAACTCAGGGCCTTTTTCAACTGCTAAATCATTGCTCAAGAGATAAGAATCATCCCAGCGAATTCGAGCATTACTTTTATTAATGACTTTTTCTGATTTAATCCAAAAGATATGATTCCCTTTTTTCAACACCGCATCTTGTGTCAGTGGTTTATAAAAAGAAGTGCTTCCCAAAACTACAGGGCTTATTATGGCCTGATTAATCTTAATATACGTCCGTAACCCTTTTGTAGCACGTCGAAGTTTCAACACATCACCGGGCAGTATTGCAATGGAAATATTGTTTTGTATGGGGCTTTCATTTACCCAAGCTTGCATATGCGCGCCTGTTAAAACCAAAGAGCATGGTTCATGGAAACGTAAAATTGGACCAATCAATGTGCATTCAATGCAACTAAAATCTGAAGTTTTGCCCAAAAGCTGGTGTGCTAAATCAAATGCTTTTTGATCCATAGCTCCTGAAATTGGAACACCTAAATGCCGATAACCCACTCGGCCTTGATCTTGAATGGATGAATAAAACCCTGCATCGATTACTTCAATCATGAGGATATGGATTTATGTAGGGATGATCTGTATTATTTTCAATTGCCGCTAAAACTTCAGAATACTCAGCGGTTGAGATTTTAAAAAACTGAATGCGATCTGCAGGTTCAATACGGTTGGGTGAACTTTTAGTGAAATCCATTAAGGGGATAGGGCAATTGCCTATAACATTCCAACCACCTGGGCTGTCTTGAGGGTAAATCCCAACCTGATCTCCCCCTATAGCCACACTGCCTTTTTGGGTTATGCGACTTGGTGTAGCTTTCCGAGGAATAGCCATTTCTATAGGCAGACCTCCGAGGTAGGGAAATCCAGGTAAAAAACCATAAAAAACAAGATGGAATTCTAAAGACAAAAAGCGATCGATATAAGCATTTATTCGTTGTATATCTCCATTAAAAAAATCATGAACATCAACGGTATATTGCTCATTTGTACAAACGGGAAGCTTCCAAAGTTTAGTCGGATTCGTCTTTTTGAAATCCAACACATCTATTGTCTTTAGTACTGTAGGTTTTATCTGTTCTATTTGAAAGTCTTCTTTAAAAAATAGATTGATACTGTTAAAAGTTGTGGTGCTATCCTCGAGTTGTTTATTAAACTGCTTGGTTAAAGCAGTCCACAAAACCTGAATAAAATGAAGTGAACGTTCATCGTGTTGATAAGAAAAACCAAGAATTAGTGTTCTGCCAAGAGTAGTGAAATTGAAATCTTGTTTAGTGTACATCGATTCCATTTAATTTTAATAGTCGCTCTACTGATTGAATCAACTCCACTGCTTGCGGATGATCCCCATGTAAACATAAGGTCTGAACCGATAATGGAATAAACCCTCCTCCAAAAACAGGGACAGATTGTTCTTTTACAATGGATAGCACTTGTGACCCTACTTGCTTTAAATCAGTCAAAACTGCTCCCGCTAAAGTGCGAGAACGCAATGTTCCAGCTTCATTGTAGGCACGATCCATAAACCCCTCTCTCTTGACTTGAATCCCAGACTGAATAGCTTTTTTTTCTATTAAACTTCCTGGAGAACAATACAGCTTAGCCTGAGGAATTAAGGTTTTCACAACTGCAACAAAAACCTCAGCTTTTGCGGCATCGTGAAATAAATCGTTATACAATGCACCATGAGGTTTAATGTGGTTGACTGGGCTATTTGTTTGCTCACAACATCTGAGGAATAAAGTAAGTTGCTTGATTATACTTTTTTCTAATTCTTTATTAGAAAGCTGCATGGATTTTCTTCCAAAATTTTCTGAATCTGGGTATGCCGGATGAGCGCCAACTTTAACTCCAAATTGCTTTGCTAAAAGTAGTGTAGTTTTAATTGAATCTTCGTCACCTACATGCCCTCCACAAGCAATGGAACAAGATGAAATATAAGGCATCAGTAAAGCATCGTTACCAGCTCCCTCTCCCATATCACAATTTAAATCTATAGTGTGCATCTTAAAAAATTAAACCTAAGCTTTTAACCCCTAGAAACAGAAAGAAAAACTCAATAGAAAACAACAGTACATTCAAACCAAGTCGTGCAGTTTGCCCGCGCATCAGTCTGCTGTTATTGATTAAAATTAATATAAAAAAACCAACAACTGGCAGTAAAATTCCATTGGTTATTTGTGCAAAACGAATCACTTCAATGGGCTTGATTTGCAAAGAAGAAAAAAGAATACCACAAGCAAGTACGAGTAATGCAGTGCTTTTATATCCCCAAGAATTTGAACGCCATCCAAAACATTCACAAACAACAAAAGCGGCTGCCATTGGCGCTGTTATAGCAGAAGTAACCCCTGCAGCAAAAAAGCCAAGTGACATCAGTACAGGAGCAAAATCTCCATAAAGAGGTGCTAGAGCCAAACCTAAATCAGTTGCAGATTGAATTGATTGTCCCTGCAAAGCAGCAGCACAAATGATGATAGATAAGGATACTAAACCACCCAAGCTAACAGCAAAAACAGTATCTAAGCGTAAAGCTTGAAGCGAAAGACTTTCGTCTTTTACCAAGGCTGCATGTAGAAATAAATTATAGGGGACTACAGTTGTTCCCAACAAACCTACTATTGTTAGAGTGTCTTTGGAATTAAACGAAGGAATAAACATGCCTCGAAGGACTTCCAACACATTCGGTTGTGTAAGTATTGCGGTCAACACAAAAGAAATGCTCATCAATAGAACAATTCCGATCAGTATATTTTTTAAAAGTTTATGGGACCCTAAGACGATTAAAACTGCGACTAAACTACCTACAAGAATAGGTAAGAAGTAAAAATTAGTGCCAAAGTAAAAGTCAATTCCTGGAGTCAATGCTTGAATTCCAACCAAAGCGCCGGTCAAATTTCCAGCTTCATAGGCTGCATTTCCTATGAAAATTGCACTGATAAGCAATATTCCTAAAAGGAATTTTACTATTGGATTTGAAGTTTGAAGCAATAAACTTTCGGCTAAACCCTTGCGTGTAGTGAAGCTTATTCGTGCGGTAGTGTTTTGAATAACAATGGTAATAAAAATAGAAAGTAGCATGGCCCACAACAATGAAAACCCATTTTGAACTCCAGCCAAAACACAGAGTGTAATAGTCCCTGGTCCAATGAATGCTGCAGTAATGATGATTGCAGGTCCACCTCTAAATTTGAAACTCATTATTTTTTTAAGGAAAGTTAATCATTTTAACTGGATCAATTTAAAACCTAAGCAGCTAGTATTCAAATAATAACTTTTAATAAGCTTGCGTCAAAAAAACAGATGGGATCACATTCAACCAGGTACTACCCCATCCAACCATCTCGATCCAAGCTTCGGTATTGTATTGCTTCCGCAATATGGTCAGAAAGTACCTGAGGTTTTTGATCTAAATCGGCAATGGTTCGAGCAACTTTTAGAATACGGTCATATGCACGTGCAGATAAGGACAGTTTTTTCATTGCAGCCTTCAATAATGCTTCTGCGTCTGGTTGTAACTTACAATGTGTACGAATTAATTTTGAGGACATCTGCGCATTGTAATGAACCGATCGCAATGCATCGAATCTTTTGCTCTGTATGTGTCGAGCCCTGGTCACTCGCTCTCGAATATACTCCGAACTTTCTCCTAATTTCTTTTCCGATAATTGCTCAAAAGGAACCGGTTCCACTTCTATATGTAAATCAATTCGATCCAAAAGAGGCCCAGAAATTTTACTCAAATAACGTTGCGTTTCCATAGGTGTTACGTTGTTTGAATTGAAATAGCCCGACGGACTGGGGTTCATACTCGCTACCAACATAAAAGAACTGGGATAAGTAACAGTGAATTTTGCTCGAGAAATAGTAACCTCACGGTCTTCCAGTGGTTGTCGCATGACTTCCAATACCGAACGTTTAAATTCGGGTAATTCATCTAGAAAAAGAACGCCATTATGAGCCAAAGAAATCTCTCCCGGTTGTGGGTATTGCCCCCCACCTACTAGTGCAACATCAGATATAGTATGATGTGGTGCTCGAAACGGACGGGAATGAACCAATCCTTTTTCTTTAACCCGCCCCAAAACAGAATGTATTTTGGTGGTTTCTAACGCTTCTCCTAAACTCATCGGTGGCAAAATACTGGGTAAACGCTTGGCCAACATGGTTTTTCCAGCGCCTGGAGGACCAATTAGGATAATATTATGACCACCAGCTGCGGCTATTTCCATGCATCGTTTTATGGTTTCTTGTCCTTTTACATCGGCAAAGTCCAATTCTGGAAAACGTAACTGCTGTTCAAAGATTTCTCGGGTATTGATTATCAGAGGTTCGATTGTGCTTTTCCCTTCAAAGAAATCAATTACTTGCAACAGCGTCGACATTCCGTAAACATCAATCCCAGATACAATGGCTGCTTCTTGGGCATTTTCTTGCGGAAGAATAAAGCCTTTAAAACCATCTTTCAATGCCTGAATGGC
This sequence comes from Candidatus Arcticimaribacter sp., assembly GCA_003023645.1. GTDB lineage: Bacteria > Bacteroidota > Bacteroidia > Flavobacteriales > Flavobacteriaceae > Arcticimaribacter. The sequence continues at coordinate 5,659 of PXYQ01000070.1, forward strand.
AATGGGAAGAGCGCCTTTAATAGGACGTAGCGAACCATCTAAGGCTATTTCTCCCATGACGAGATAATCTTTTAGAGTGTCGGTCTTCAATTGCTCAGAAGCGGCTAAAATACCTATTGCCAGAGTCAAATCATACGCTGAACCTTCTTTGCGTAAATCTGCAGGAGCCATATTGATGGTGATTTTCTTTCCAGGTAGTCGATAGCCTATGTTTTGTAGCGCTGCAGCAATTCGGAAATTACTTTCCTTAATGGCATTGTCAGGCAAACCTACCAAGTGGTAACCAATACCTTTATCAATATTGACTTCTATGGTTATGAGATGTGCGTCTACGCCATAAACGGCACTTCCGAAGAGTTGAACGAGCATAAGTAGTGAATTTGGATACTACAATATACAAGGATTTTTATCAATCATACAAATATGAAGGGGTGTTAGTTGGTAATGGTCAGTATATTAAAATTATTCTATAAACTACCCGACAGAAATAAAAACCAATCCACCTCCATTGATTTCTTTTTAACTTATATTACATTCGAATCAAACCTTTTATACATGAAGTATTTAATTCTTACAGTATGCGCAACCCTAGTATTGAGTTGTAGCCCTAAAACAGAAAAAGCAACAGTAAATTCTTCAGATTGGAATTTTCCACATTTTGAAAAACAGGACGACGTAAACCCGATTCTTAAGCCCGACAACGAGCTATTCTTTACCGATCCTATTACTCAAAACCAAGTTTTCTGGGAAGAGCGCAATGTATTGAATCCAGCAGCTATTGTTCGGAATGATACCGTATTCATGCTGTACCGTGCCCAAGACCAATGGGGAACTTCACGGATTGGACTCGCCTATAGTTCGGACGGAATTCAGTTCACTAAAAAGACAAGTCCCGTATTTTATCCCGATCAAGATGCACATAAAAAAGAAGAATGGAACTTCCGTAAAACAGATGGTGAACCTTATTCATTGGAGTGTAAATCTTGCTATTTTGATGGTGTAGAAGATCCAAGAATAGTGATTGATGAAAAAGGTACTTATTTCATGACCTATACCGCTTATGATGGTAAAACCGCTCGTTTGAGCATCGCATCCTCCACCGATTTGATTCATTGGAACAAACACGGATTAGTTCTATCGCAAGAGCGATACCAAGATCATTGGTCCAAAGCGGGTGCAATAGTAACAGAATTAATAGGAAACCAACAAGTAGCTAAAAAGATAGCAGGTCAATATTGGATGTACTTTGGAGACACTAATTTATATATGGCATCATCAACTGATCTTATCCATTGGGAACCTGCAGTGAATGAAGAAAATGGGGCACTGATCTCAGTTTTACACCCTCGAAAAGGTTTTTTTGACAGTCGTTTGGTCGAATCCGGTCCCTATGCAATTTATACTGAAAACGGAATAGCCCTCATCTATAACGCAAGTAATGCAGCAAACTTCAATGATCCTGCTCTACCAAAGTTCACCTATGCAGCAGGACAAGCATTGTTTGATAAAACAGAACCTTATAAACTAATTGAACGCACCGACTCCTATTTCATTCATCCAGATAAGGACTACGAAAAGGTTGGGGAAGTCAACGAGGTTTGCTTCGTAGAAGGCCTTGTTTTTTTTAAAGGAAAATGGTTCTTATACTACGGTACAGCCGATTCTAAAATTGCAGTAGCTGTTTATGATCCGAGCACGAAAAAGTAATTACTTATTCTGTAAACCTGTTTGCAACCAATTGGAATAAGTCGAAGCGTCTGTATACTGAATTGGACCGTTCAGTAGCGTTCCATCGGCATGCATCAACACATAAAAAGGTTGGGATGCTGAATTGAAATTCAAACTCTGAAAGCTGGCCCATTTTTCACCAATGGTATTGATTGTTCGCACACGGCCGTCAGGGTATTGAAAATTAAAGGCTTCGTTTTCTGGCAACTCACTTTTGTCATCGATGTATAATGAAATTAGAATTACCTCCTCGTTCAGCAGATTGAAAATTTCGGGTTGCGACCATACATTTTCTTCCATTTTACGGCAGTTCACACAAGCCCAACCAGTAAAATCAAGTAAGATGGGTTTCCCCGTTTTTTGGGCAACTGCCAACCCTGTTTCAAAGTCTTTATAACACTCCAATCCAAGCGGACATTCGTTATCTGTAGCATATATGCTATAAAATTCTGGTGGTGGAAACCCACTCAATAACTGCAACGTATTCTCTTTAGAAAACAAACCAAAAGACAAATAAGCGGTCAACAGTAAACTCAAAACCCCAGTCCCGATTCTAGCCTTGGATAATTTTCCTTTTTGATCGTGAGGAAAACGGATCAGTCCAAAGAGATACAAGGTGAGTCCAGAGGCTAAGAATACCCATATCCCTATAAAGACTTCACGCTTTAATAAACCCCAATGGGAAACAAGGTCGGCATTGGATAAGAATTTTAAAGCCAATGCAAGTTCCAAGAACCCTAATACAACTTTTACCGTAGTCATCCATCCCCCCGATTTCGGTAAGGCATTCAATGCATTTGGAAATAAGGCAAAAAGTGCAAAGGGTAAGGCAAGCGCTAAACCAAAACCTGTCATTCCAACGGTAAGCTGCATAGCGCCTCCATCGGTGGTGAGGCTACCAGCAAGTAGAGAACCTAAAATCGGCCCCGTACACGAAAAAGAAACAATGGCTAAAGTCAGTGCCATAAAGAAAATACCGATGCCTCCTTTCATATTGGAGCTTGAATCGGCCGTGTTTCCCCAACTACTGGGTAGCGTCAACTCATAATAGCCAAAAAAGGAAAAGGCAAAGAATATAAAGATTGCAAAAAAGAACAGATTTAAAGGAACGTTAGTGGCTATGGTATTTAAAATTTCCGGATTTAGGCTGTCTAAAAAATGAAAAGGCAAACTAAGCAATACATAGATGAACACAATAAAAAAGCCATAAAGCAAAGCATTAAAAACTCCTTTACGTAAGCTAGTTGCTTGTTTTAAGAAAAAAGAAACCGTGAGCGGAATCATAGGGAAAACGCAAGGGGTTAGTATGGCAATTAAACCGCCTAAAAAACCCAATAAAAAGAGGGTTAATAAGGGAGAAGAATCTTCTGTATTTACAAGGGCATCTTGTAAGTAACCTTTGTTTTTTAAATTCAATGTCAATGCAGTCGAGCGTGCTTGGTCTTCTGCTGTAATTTCAATGCTCGTAGCAACAATGGCTTTCCCTTGAAGGGAGAGCGTAAAAGGTTCTGTTCGGAAAATGCACAGTCGATCGTCGCAAGCTTGGTAATTGATCTCTCCACTAATTTGTTCGAGCGATAAATCTAAAATCTCTAAACGTTGCGTAAAACGTGCTTTATACTCGAAAAAAGGCAAGTCAATTTCAAAAATCTCATCAAATTCTATTTTCGGGTTGTTGCTGGTCATGGGGCCATCCAAACGTACTTTAAGAGAGTCCAGTTCAAAAGTAAATTCGGTAGGTAACGGCCCATCTTCAAATTCTTCTAAACTATACAAATGCCATTTATCGGTAATGGTTGCATCGAAGTGCAAGTCGACAATAGTTTCAGAAATTCGATTGACAGAAGTTGTCCAAACCACGGGTTCTTCGTCTCCTTGCGCATAACATATAAGACTTAAAAAAAACAGGAATAAAGAGTAATATTTTTTCAATGGGAACGTATAATTAACGGGTTAAGGGTTTCTGGAGTTGCTGCAAAACGAGTATCGACCCTTTGGCCAACTACCCATACAATTTGCTCTTCGGAACAGAGGATCCACTGGTTTTCTTTATCTAAAGTAGAATATTTTTGATCCTTAAAAAACTTGCTCAGCTTTTTTTTTCCTTTCATACCAATAGGGTAAAAGTAATCTCCTTCGTGAAATTTACGAAGTAGCAAAGGGTACTTTAATGTGTTTTTATCTAAAACAGCTGTATTGGCTGAATTTAGAGGCTTATCGATAAGCGTAAGCTTTATGGGATCTGTTAAATCTTGGGTTGGTGTCCATGTAAATTCTTCACCCTGAGTTTCAATTTTTAAGGGACTCAATAATAATTCTTCTCTATTTCGTATTAAACGATGGGAGGATGAAATTAATTGTTTTCCACTTTGTGCCACTAATAAGGATTCTAAATCTGCTACATGATTAAAACCATAGGTTTCGAACAAAGCATGTAAATAATAAGCTAGGGGTTTCAATTCCATCAAAGCATCAAGGCTAATAGAGATTATATCCTCTTGCTGTCTAAAATGCTTTTCCTTGAAAATGTCCACGACAACCGATAGTGCTTCCTGTGCCAAGCTGAGATGATCAAAAGTCTGTGTCACTTGCTGCAATAAATTTTCTTGAGCGGCTTTCCATTGTAGAATTGCATGATGCCTTAAATGGTTTCGCAAATAGTCATCTTGTGCATTGGATGCATCTTCGTGCCATTCGATTGATTGCTCATTAGCATATTGCTCAATTTCATTTTTAGAGAAAATCAAAAGCGGTCTGAGGATTTTATCTGTGGTAATTCCGCGAAGCCCTTTCAAACCCGTTCCCCGCCCCATATTGATCATAAAGGTTTCCAATTGATCGTCCAAATGATGTGCGGTTAGCAGATGTGTAAACCCCCCTTGCTCTTTGAGCTCGTCAAACCAAGTATAACGAAGTTCACGAGCAGCCATTTGAGTAGATACCTTCTGCTCTTCTGCAAAACTCTTGGTATCAAATTTTTTAATAAAAAAGGGAAGCTGATGTTGTTTAGCAATTCGAGCACAAAAGAGAGCGTCCGCTTCACTGGCATCTGCACGTAAATCAAAATTACAATGAGCCACAGAAAAATCAATTTCTAGTTGACACAATAAATCCAGTAAAACCCTACTATCCAACCCTCCACTGAAGGCTAAAAGCAATTTCTGCTCTTTGAAGTTTTGGAATTTACTGGCGATATGTAATTTAAAACGGTCGATCACAGGGCAAAAATACATGAAACTAAGACAAAACGAATCTTTTTTGAGAATTTCGAAAAAATCACATCAAGTTTGGTATTCTGAATAGAATGATCCAACTTTGTATCATCTTATGAAAAGAAACAATACACATACAAATAGTACTACTGTTCCAACAAACAGCAGGTTTCCTCGTGTATTCTGTCGCCGCCCCTAGGGGTAATTTTCTTCAGGGAACTCAGGTGCGTCCAGTTTCAATCTCAAATCTTACATTCTTTTTTTTAACTAAAAACTACAATAATGAA
>PXYQ01000071.1 GCA_003023645.1 Candidatus Arcticimaribacter sp.
GGAGTTGGGTAATCCCTGGAATTGTGTTGTCAATAATTTTTTTGTAGGCTGCAATATGCATTCCTGTTGGGAATGTATCATTCGAGGATTGTGATTTATTTACATCATCGTTAGGTGCAAGGGTTTTATCGCCTTCTCCTAGTGTGTTGCCGGCAAGTACATGAGCACGATTGGCAATCACTTCATTGACGTTCATGTTGCTCTGCGTTCCAGATCCGGTTTGCCAAATCACCAAAGGAAATTGATCATCTAGTTTACCATCTAAAATTTCATCGCATACTTGTGCGATTAAATCACGTTTACTAAGATCCAAAACACCTAACTCATGGTTGGTGTAGGCAGCAGACTTTTTCAAGTAAGCAAAACCTTGAACAATTTCAATAGGCATAGAAGCTGAAGGTCCAATTTTGAAATTGGAGCGTGAGCGTTCCGTTTGAGCTCCCCAATAAACTTCTGCGGGTACTTGTACATCTCCTAATGTGTCTTTTTCTATGCGGTATTTCATTGTTTATTTACTTTAAATTGTTCGCTACAAAAATACTTAATTTTTATTTTAGAGCAAGCTGATGTGATCTCGGATTGAAAATATAAAAGCTCAATTTGATTTTACGCTCTTTCGCTAAAAAAATAAAAGGATAACTGGGATTAGAAACATAAAAAACTTAATTTTGTTTAAAATTTTACAACAATGTTCGAATTCGATCAATATTTAGGTTTTCTATCTTTTTTAACCATTTTATCCATTGGATTTTGGTTGATGATTTTTTTATTAACCTTCGTAATTCCTTACTGGTTAGTTGGGTCGTTTTTGGAGTGGTTCAAAGAACGTAAAGAAGCTAAGAAAGCAGAACTTCAAGAATAAATTTAGTAGTACTACTATCTAAAGCCGTTCATTCGGTTTTCCATCATACTAAAAAACCTCACAATTCTAAATTGTGAGGTTTTTTTATGGACTAAATTTTTATGTGTTTAAAAATCAAAACCTTCATCACCGCCATCACCACCATTACGTGATGCACGTCTGCGTTTACTGGCTTTACTCTCGTTTATTTTGTAGGTAAAAGTCAATACATAACTTGGGATTCTCCATTGAAATTCGGTGTAGGTTGAGAAGTTTTCACTTGTTGTAGTACTTTTTCTTCTTCTAGAATTCAAAAGATCGCTAGCACGTAAAGAAAGGGTTCCTTTTTTCTTTAGAATAGTTTTGTTGATCGCTCCAGAGAGTGAAAACACACCTTTTGATGTAGTTTGTGCGTTGGCTCTTGGGCCAAAGTAGAATGCACGTAATTGGGTGTCAAACCCGCCCGGTAATTTCACACTTGCATTGATTCTACTAAACCAACTGATGATTTCTGCGTCAAAATTCTTACCAGCATAATCTCCAATAGTTTGGGAGTTGAAGATGTTGAAATTTCCGCTTAGGCGAACTTTTCTTGAGGGAGTATAAGTTAAAGTAAATTCAGTACCAATACGATTGTTTTCCGATAGATTGACAGAAATAGAGCGCAAAGCAGGCACTAATGTTGTACTTCCATTTGCGGTTACTTCAACTAAATCCCCAGTTTCTTCTGTGATTCGTTCAATGTTTTGTGTCGACTTTTGGAAATATACAGATCCGTTGAATGTGAACTTCTCCCAACGTTTCAGGTAGCCCAAATCAAAAGTATTGGAGTATGACGGATCAAGGTCAGGATTTCCTTGTCTAAAGAAGGTAATACTAGAACGAGACGGGAAGGGATTTAAAGACCATCCTCTTGGACGTCTTATTCTTCTACTGAATCCAAGCGTTACATTTTCTTTTTCATTCATCTCATACGATAGGTTAACCGTTGGAAACCAGTCTGCATAATTCTTCTCTACTTTAACATTAGTAGTTCGTTGGTCTATGACGATGTTTGAATGCTCCATTCGAAGACCTAATAAGTAAGAAAACTTGTCAATTTTCTTTCCAAACTGGGTGTAGGCAGCATTTACATTTTCTGTGTAAGCCAAAATGTTTGAAAGATCTGTGTTTCTTACAAAAACATTATTTTCTTCAATTGACACATTATAGTCATTTACCTGTGTTTTAAAATTTCCACGATACCCAACCTCAAATTGTGTGTTTTCGTCAATTGGCCAAACATAGTCCAGTTGATATAAAACTCTTTTTTGTGACTCTGCAGTAAAAACTTCTTCAGGAATAGCGCTTGTAATATCAGAGTCTTCGTCTTCAGTGCTGGTTTCGTATTGAAACTCAGCAACCAATTCATGCCCTTTATCATCAAACTTTTTGGTGTAGTTTGCCGTAAACTGTTTCGTTTCGTCAAGCTCAACTTCATTTTCAAAACGCTCTGAATTAAATGTTCCAGTTGCATTGATAGATTCGATATAGGTCGACACTAAGCTGTTGTTGTCGCTCTTTCTATAAAAACCAGTAACAGTAAGTGATGTTTTGTCATCTACAATATATTCTAAACCGAGATTTGTAAAAAAGTTTTTTCGACCTCGATCGTAGTTACGACGTTCATTAGAAAAACTACTAGGACCGTTGCTGTTAAAATATTCGCTATTAAAAAGCCCTCCTCCTTCAGATTCAGAATCTCCAACTGTAGTTGTAGTAAAGATGTTTACTTTTTCAGTTCTCCAGTTTAAAGAAGCACTCCCTCTAAAGTTTTTTGGAATTCCACCATTCACAACGATAGATCCGTTAAAACCATCCAATTCGTTTTTCTTTAAAATGATATTCAGGATACCAGCTGTACCTGCTGCATCGTATCGAGCAGAGGGAGAAGTAACTACTTCAACCTTTTCAATCGATTCTGCGGGTATTTGACGTAAACCTTCTGGACCAGATAAACCAACAAGACCCGATGGTTTTCCGTTGATCAAAATACGAACGTTATCATTTCCACGTAACGAAACAACACCTTCTACATCTACAGAAACCGAAGGCACGTTATCTAAAACATCTGAAACACTTCCACCGCGAACGGTAATGTCTTTCCCAACATTGTAAATACGCTTATCTAAACGAATTTCTACTGTGGTTCGTTCACCAACCAATTCAACTCCATCTAAAGTAGAGGCTTCAATTTCTAAATTGATCGTACCCAAATCTTTATTGGAGCGAATCATAACACCTTCTTGGGTTATGGTTTTAAACGAAATGTATTCGGTGCTAATATTATATTTCCCTGGAAATACTTCAATAGAAAAAGTACCATCAGCTTTTGTAATTCCGCCTTGTAGCATTTCTGGACGACGTTCATTTCTAAGCGTAATAGTTGCGTATTCGAGCGGTTCTTGGGTTTCAACATCAATTACTTTTCCTGTAATGACAAGTTTTTTGAAATTCTGAGGACGTTGAGCAAAAGTTAGACTAATTGTGAAGAGGAATAAACCCAACAAAGTGAGTTTGCTAGTAAGAAGCTTTAGTTTCATTAAAAGTTTTTTTATTTGGACTATATATAGTGGTTAAGGTTTAATTCAATTCTAAAAACTGAATCAATTTGTCAATTGGTCGTCCGATTACCGCATTTGTTACACTCGTTATGATGGGTCTTTCAATTAATTTTGGATGTTTGGCTAATAGTGCAATGATTTCAGCATTTGAAAAGGTTTTTCCTTTGTAATTTTCTTTCCAAATTGCTTCGCTTACTCGAACCAATTGGATTGGATCGATTTTCAAAAGCCGGATTAATTCTTCAATTTGTTTTTCGCTGAGTGGATTTTTTAGATATTCAATAACCTCAGGTTCTAACCCTTTTGATTCTAAAAGGTCCAATGCTTCTCTAGATTTTCTGCAACGTGTGTTGTGGTATATTGTAAGTTTCATTTCTTGATATTTTTATAGCGTAACATAGGCATCTAAATCCTGTGCCAATTGCTCGGGACTATGAAACTGAATGGAATGAATTCCTAAAGCACGAGCCGCTTCAATATTCCGGAGGTTATCGTCAATGAACAAAGACTCATCTGCTTTGATGTCAAAACGACTTAAAGTAAGTTCATAGATTTCTGCAAATGGTTTTCTGGTTTTTTCTTCTCCAGAAACTAAGATTCCTTCAAACCACTGTAAAAACTCAAACTTAGCAATGGCTTTTGGAAAAGTCTCGTGACTCCAATTTGTGAGTGCTACAACCTTATAATTTGAGTTGTCAGTGCATTGTTTTAAAATATCAACTGTGCCTTGAATTTGATCTCCTAACATCTCATCCCAGCGACCGTAAAACATTCTGATTTCCTCTTCATATTCTGGAAATAAAGCGACACGTTCTTCGGTAGCCTTCGCCATAGGATAACCTGCATCTTGATTTTCGTTCCAATCTTGAGTACATACTTCATTGAAGAAATGAGCCATTTTATCTGGGTCATTTTTAAAAACATGCTTGTATACTTTGTCAGGATTCCAATCGACAAGGACACCGCCGAGATCGAAAATTATGTTTTTAATGGTTGGATTTGTTTTCATAGGATTCGTATTTAGTAGTTATTCAGATTCGTTTTGCCCCATCATCATCAAATAAGACTTCAGAAAGGGGTCAATAGCACCATTGAGCACAGCATCGACATTTCCAGTTTCGAACTGTGTTCGAACATCTTTTGCTAATTTATAGGGGTGTAATACATAATTTCGAATTTGAGATCCCCATTCGATTTTCTTTTTAGAAGCTTCAATTTCTTTACGAGCAGAGAGTTTCTTTTGTAATTCTATTTCATACAACTGTGATTTCAATAATTGCATAGCCTTGGATTTATTGTCCAATTGCGAGCGTGTTTCAGAATTTTCTATTACTATTCCTGAAGGCTCATGGCGTAGTCGCACAGCAGTTTCTACCTTATTTACATTTTGCCCCCCAGCACCACTAGAACGCATGGTTTCCCAAGAAATATGAGCAGGATTAATTTGAATCTCAATGGTTTCATCAACTAAAGGATATACGTATACGGATGCAAAGGAAGTATGTCGTTTTGCATTGCTGTCAAAAGGGGAAATGCGAACCAAACGGTGGACTCCGTTTTCACCTTTCAACCAACCAAAGGCAAAATCTCCTTCAATTTCTATTGTAACCGTTTTTATTCCAGCTACATCTCCAGCTTGGTGATTCAATTCTTTGATTTTGAACCCTTGCTTTTCTGCCCACATCAAATACATGCGCATTAGCATTTCTGCCCAATCACAGCTTTCTGTTCCTCCTGCACCTGCGGTTACTTGTATTACTGCACTTAATGAATCTCCTTCGTCCGAAAGCATATTGCGAAATTCAACATCTTCTAGACGCGTGATTATGGAATCGTACAATGCCATAACTTCTTCTTCAGAAACATCGTCTGATTTATAAAAATCAAGTAATACCTCTAGGTCTTCGTTTTGTTGTTCTAAAGACTCATAATCGCTTACCCACTTCTTTAGCGTTCGAAGCGATTTCATATGGGCTTCTGCTTTGGTTGGGTTGTTCCAAAAATCAGGATCAAGAGTAACCTCTTCTTGATTGCGTATTTCTATTTGTTTAGCATCAACGTCAAAGATATCGTCTTAGTGCCCCAAGGCGATCCAAAATACTCTTATGTTGATCTGTAGTTAGCATATTGTAGTTTTATGTAAAAGTATAATTAAACTCCAAATTTCCCTTTTATTAACATTATTTTTTTAGCTTAGATTCAAAACTATTTACAATGAAATCTATATTCAATTACCTAACAGTTTTCTTAATAATATGCTCTTTAACAGCACAAGCTCAGCGCTCTAAGAAAAAGAACGTTACAGTTCAAGAAACAAAGCTGAATATGCTACAATCAAAGGCTCTTGCATATCAAGGTTTTTTTGACTTTTATTACGAAGAAAATTCGGGGAAAGTTTTTTTAAAAGTCAATAAAGAGCGTCAGATCGATACAGAGTTTTTATACATCAACAGCCTCAGTGCTGGAATTGGTAGTAACGATATCGGCTTGGACCGTGGCCAATTGGGAGATGAACGTGTGGTATACTTTAGCAAAGCTGGAAATAAATTACTTCTCATTCAACCCAATTTGAAATATCGTGCATCTACAGAGAATGCCTTAGAAAAACAATCCGTTAAAGAGGCATTTGCTGAATCGGTTTTATTTGGTTTTCCTATTGTAGAAACATCTTCAGCCGAATATTTAATTGAGATGACTCCATTTTTAATGCAAGATACACATGGAGTTTCTCAGCGTTTGAAAAGATCAAAACAAGGTAGCTTTAAGTTAGATAAATCTCGCTCTGCGGTATCGCTTGATCGCACCAAAGCGTTTCCAAAAAACATTGAATTGGATGTGCTTTTAACGTTTGCTGGTCAAGCAGAAGGTGGATGGATTCGCTCGGTTACTCCTTCGTCTAACAGTGTAAGTGTTAAACAGCACCATTCTTTTGTAGCCTTACCTGATGTTCCTTTTATACCAAGAAATTTCGATCCCAGAAGCGGAGCAATACCTTTTTCCTATTACGATTATTCTACACCCGTTGAGACTTCTACGCGCAAAGTATACGCCTTGCGTCATCGATTAGAAAAAACAGATCCCAATGCTGCACAAAGCAAAGCAAAGGAACCGATAGTTTATTATTTAGACAACGGAACACCGGAACCCGTTCGATCTGCACTATTAGAAGGAGGAAGCTGGTGGAACGAGGCTTTTGAAGCTGCTGGTTTCATCGATGCTTTTCAAATAAAAATACTTCCAGACGATGCAGACCCACTGGATGTACGTTATAATGTAATTCAATGGGTACACCGTTCAACAAGAGGGTGGAGTTATGGTGCAAGCGTAGTTGACCCTCGATCCGGTGAAATTCTTAAAGGACATGTAAGCTTGGGAAGTTTACGTATACGCCAAGATTTTATGATTGCTCAAGGTTTAACTAAAGATCCTTATGCCAATGGTAATACCGACGAAACGAAGATGTCCGAACTTGCCATTGCACGTATTCGCCAGCTTTCGGCTCATGAAATTGGACATACACTCGGTTTTGCTCACAATTTTGCTGCAAGTACCAATGGAAGAGCTTCGGTAATGGATTATCCACACCCTAAGCTTGATGTAGTTGCTGGTGCAATTTCATATGAAAATGCATATGCAGTTGGTATGGGTGTATGGGACAAAACCTCCGTACGCTATTCTTACTCTGAATTTCCAGAAGGAACTGACGAAACTAAAGAACTCAACAGTATTCTAGAAGAAAGTATTTTAAAAGGAAATCGTTTTATTTCGGATCAAGATGCTCGTCCTATCGGCGGTGCTCATCCGTATGCCCATTTATGGGATAATGGAGCAAGTGCAATTGAGGAATACAACCACCTTTTAAAGGTACGTTCCATTGCTTTAAAAAACTTTTCTGACGATCAACTTAGAGTAGGAGAGCCCTATTCTGTTTTGAATGATCGCTTAGTACCCATGTATTTCTTACACCGATATCAAGCCGAAGCAATTGTAAAGTTGATCGGTGGTGTTGACTACTCTTACGGTGTTAAAGGACCAATTCCTTTTGAAATAGCCACTGTAGCTGTAGAAACTCAAAAAGAAGCATTGACGGCTATGATCAATTCATTATCATCCGAAGTTTTGGCTATTCCAAAGCCGTTGTTGAAGCAACTACCGCCAACAGCTTTTGGTTATTCGGCAACACGTGAAAGTTTTAGATCACAAACTGGAAGAGTATTCGATGTGCTAGGAGCTCCAGCTTCATTAGGAAAAGGAATCATGCAGATGATTTTGAACCCAGAACGTGTTTCGCGTCTGATCCAGCAAAAAGCATTGGATGCCAATCAGCTATCATTCGATCAATTAGCAAATGAATTGACAAAATCAATCTTCAAGAAGCAATATCGCGACTCATATCATCAAGCAATTCAAACACAACTTAAAGAAAGCTATTTGAATGTACTTTTTGGGCTTCATGCAAACAACAACACTACGGCCTCTGTTAAAGCCATTAGTTTTGGTGTTATAAAAAGAATTGAAAACGGATTAAAGAAAAACACTTTAGAGCCACACCGTGCTTATTATATCAATAAAATCAAACGCTTTTTAGAAAACCCTGAGGCTTATGAAGTTCAAGAAACACCTGTACTTCCAGATGGTTCACCCATTGGAACGGATACATTTTGCAGTCAGTTTACCTTGTAAATAAAGGGATAAGAACATAAATAGAATACAAACTATATTATCTACACGTGAAAGTAAATTTAATCAGTGATACCGTAACCTTACCCTCGCCAGGCATGTTGGATGCCATGCAAAATGCAAAAGTAGGCGATGATGTTTTTAAAGAAGATCCAGCTGTAAATGCACTGGAAGATAAGGTAGCCCAATTGTTTGGTAAAGAAGCAGCCTTATTTTTTCCATCCGGAACCATGGCCAATCAAACAGCAATTAAAATACATACACAGCCAGGCGAACAGCTGATATGTGACCACTATGCACACGTATTTAATTACGAAGGCGGAGGTGTTAGCTTTAATAGTGGTGTATCCTGCGCTTTAATCGAAGGAGAAAGAGGTCGAATTACTGCTGCTCAGGTAGCTTCAAAAATAAATCCACCTGATTTTTATCACTCGCCATTATCGACTTTGGTTTGTTTAGAAAACACCACAAACAAAGGGGGGGGAGCCTTTTATGACCTTAAGGTCATAGAAGCGATTCGTTTAGTTTGCGATGAACATCAATTGGGACTACACCTCGATGGTGCTCGCATCTGGAATGCATTAGTAGCTTCTGGTCAAGACGCCAAAAGCTACGGAACATTGTTCGACACAATCTCGGTTTGTTTCAGCAAGGGCCTTGGAGCCCCTGTTGGTTCTGCATTAATTGGAAGTAAAGCATCCATGGAAAAAGCACTTCGTGTACGTAAGGTATTTGGCGGTGGAATGCGCCAAGCTGGTTTTTTGGCAGCAGCTGCATCCTATGCGATTGACCATCAATGGGAATCGCTATCCGAAGATCATCGAAAAGCAAAAGAATTGAAACGTGTTTTAGATCAATTGCCCTATATCAAAAAGGTTGAGGCAGTTGACACCAATATTGTTATTTTTAATCTATTGGATACTACAAAAGAAGCCGATTTTATGAATAAAATGCAAGAACATGAAATACGATTCATTTCAATGGGACAGGGCAAGCTTCGAATGGTAACCCATAGAGATTATACCCAAGAACAACATCAATACGTGCTCGATATTTTACAGAAATTAAACTTTTAAGCCTATGTATTTATATATGAATTTTTTTAGTAGAACAACATTCATCCTGATTTTTGGTGTTATTTTCGCCCAATCTTGTGATACCAATAAGAAAACGACACCCATGAAAGACCTTATACCACCAACTGCAGATCAGAAACCGCATCAACATAAAATCCATAACGATATTCGAATGGATGAATATTTTTGGTTGAAAGAGCGCGAAAACCCCGAAGTGATTGATTATTTAGAACGTGAAAACGATTTTTATGCCAAATCAACTGCGCATACGGTTGACTTTCAAAACGATCTTTTTGAAGAAATGAAAGCTAGAATCAAAGAAGATGATAGCTCGGTGCCTTATTTTTATAATGGATACTGGTATGTCAGTCGCTATGAAAAAGGTAAGGAATATCCGATTCATACCCGTAAAAAAGGTTCAATTGATGCAGAAGAAGAAATTTTATTCGACTGTAATGAAATGGCAGCTGGGCATGAATATTTCCGTTTAGTTGGAATTAGTATCAGTCCAGATAATACCAAAGCAGCTTTTGCAGTAGATACTGTTTCACGTAGACAGTACACTATGAAAGTTAAGGACCTGGTTTCGGGCACTTACCTCGATACTTCAATTGAAAACACAACAGGAGGAAGTGTATGGGCTAAGGATAATGAAACTTTATTTTACACTCAAAAAAACCCTGTCACCCTGCGTTCAGAGGCAATTTACAGACACAACATCAATTCAACTTCAAATGAAACGACTTTAGTTTATGAAGAAAAGGATGACACCTTTTCAGTTTATGTGATGGATTCGAAGTCTGAAGATTATATTTTTATTTCTTCTTATAGTACACTTACAACTGAATTTCAATACATCAAAGCCGATGCGCCTTTAAGTGAATTTAAATTCATTCAAAAAAGGCAGCGCGGATTAGAGTACAGTGTGTCGCATTTTGAAGATTATTTTTATATTTTCACGAATGCCGATGATGCACTGAATTATAAAATAATGCGAACACCTGTTACCAAGACCGAGCGTCCAAACTGGGTAAATTACATCGACCACCGTTCCGATGTATTGTTGGAAGACCTAGAGATGTTCAAAGAGTACATGGTGCTTACTGAACGGGAAAATGGGCTTTCAAAAATAAGAATTCAAACTTGGGATGGGAAGAAAGACTTTTACCTTCCTATAGACGGAGAAACCTATACTTTGTACACGTCTACAAACGTAGATTTTAATACTACAAAACTCCGCTATTCTTTCAACTCACTAACTACACCGTCATCTGCATTAGAATATGATATGGCTACGGGTGAGGAAAAAGTGTTGAAGCAACAAGAAGTTTTGGGAACATTTGATAAAAGTAACTATACGTCAGCGCGTTTATGGGCTACAGCAGAAGATGGAGTGAAAATCCCAATTTCAATGGTACATCATAAAGACACAGAATTGAATGCAGATACTCCAATCCTATTGTATGCTTACGGATCATATGGATCTACTATCGATCCTAACTTTTCAACGACTCGTTTAAGTTTGTTGGACAGAGGCTTTGCATACGCTATAGCTCATGTTCGTGGAGGAGAATATATGGGGCGTC
>PXYQ01000072.1 GCA_003023645.1 Candidatus Arcticimaribacter sp.
TATTGCGGTTCTTCTATTTGGAGGATTTGTATCGGCTCAAGGACCTAAGAGCACAGGAAAAATAACCTATGATGATAAAGCAGAGCTTATCAAAAAAATGCAAATGGACTATGCCGCAAACGAATTTGGTTTGTTCGAAAGCCTAATGGTGGATAGTGTTGCGGTATATCTAGGCTCTGCTGAAAAAGCAACAAAAGAAGAGTTAATTAATGGTTTTAAGCTCCATCATCAGTTATACAAAGACATCAACTGGGGCTGGATAAGCACCGAGACTGCGCTTTATGACGATGGATCACAATGGACCATGGTTTGGGCTTTATGGAAAGCGGAAGGTAATTTTACTGGAACGAAAAGTGAAGTTTCTGGTCATTTTGCTTATCAATGGAAGGATGGTAAAATTGTTACAGCAATGTACTATTTTGACCCTACAAGCCTTATGGCAGAAGTTAGTGCTATGAACACACAAGCTGTAGATTATGGATATAAAGCGACCTATTCTAGTAATTGGAAAATTGGAAACCCCGAAAACGTGAAAATCGTTTTGGACATTCAAAAAGCAGCTGAAAGAAATGATTTCGATGCTGTTAAAGCATTAATTCATCCTGAAATTTATGTTTCTGCTGGTGATGGTAGTGAGATTAAAGGTATTGAAGATTTCACTGCGATGTTTGAGCCGTATTTAAAAAACACGCTCTTTTCTATAAAACCTGCGGTATGGATCTCTGTAGTTAATGAAACTGGCGATGAATGGGTATTGCTATGGACCGAAGAAGAAACAACAGCTAAAGATGGAACCAAAACAGGAATTGAAGCACAAGAAAGTTTCCGAATTATTGATGGGAAAATCGGTGTAGTGAATCAGTTTCAAAAGTCACTTCCTAAATAAAAGTATCCTTTAAAATTTTATACAATAAAAAACCCTGCCAATTGGCAGGGTTTTTTTATTCTCTACTCTGATCTAACTATTGCTTAGGACCTGTAGATACGACAACTTCCATCAAAGGACGCATAGACCATTCGATAGTAGTGATTTTTTCATGTGGGAGGCCTGCAATTGCTCCACCACCTGATAAATGAATCATTGCATTTTCCAAAGAGTCATACGAATCGTAAACCATCATGGTTGCAAAACCGTCTCCTTGAGGTGTGATTTTAGAACTAAGTCCCCAACCAACCATACCTGTTTCTGGCATCATTTTCTTGAAATGTGGTACAACATATTTCCCAAGTTCTTGGGTATGTTTTTCCACTTCAGTAGAATTAGTGAAATTGAAAATAACGTACGATGCTGCTGCAATGCTTTCAATCATCAAGTCTTGCTTGTAGTAATATCTTTGATCCATTCTAAGATCATCAAGAAAGCCATACAGCATGGACGTTTCTACTCCTACAACCTCTTTTGAGTTGTTCCACCAAGAGCCTTTATTTACTGCTGTTGCAATATCCTTGTATACATTTACCCACAAATAGTTATATCCGTCTGCGGTAGCGTTGGTGTTTCTAAGTACAGCCCAGCCTTCAAGTTCGCCTTTGTTTACTGCATCTTGAGCGATTTTTTTACTGTAATTGAGCTCTACATCCAAGAATTTTTCGGTCATGTCTGCAGGAACTTCAACGGGGTGAATCACGATAATTTGTGCAGAAACTGCCATTGAAGTCAAAATTGTAAGTGCTAAAAATAGATTTTTCATATTTGAATTCATTTAATGATTATGATTGTGGAATTCCATTTCCGTCTTTGTTAGGTGCCCAAGAAGTGTGCATGATTTTCCAGCCCATTGCTGTATTGACCCAAACTGCAGATCCTCTTGTGCTATACATTACTTTTTCTTTAGACTCTTTGAACACATAACTACCAGAACCGTAAAACGTCAATACTGCAGTTCGCATGTCAGGAGCATAAGAAACTTCCATATCGTTTAGGTCCAAATTGTTCCAAACAACAGCTTCACTTCCGCCAAAAGAACTTTTGTCAAAAACATAAAAGGGATTTAGATTTGAATCGCCCGTTTTGTGAACGATATCTGGATGCTCAAATTTCGAGTAGGTTGTATAATCATCTGCCATGATTGCAGCCTGAAGTTCTCTTTGCGTCTGCATTAATTTTTCAGAAAGCTGCGCCTGATTTAATTTGGCTCTGTAGGTTTGTGCTGACCTCCAATAAGTTGAACCGAAAGTCGCAAAGTCTACTGCTTTCAATTCAAGTTCAAGTGCTTTTTCGTAGTCTCCTAGTGTAGCATAATGTTCTGCCATGGAATCGTAAGAATTTGGTCCGTCATGAAGTTGTTGTGCTTGCTTGACGTATTTCATTGCAATTTCCTTATTGGTCTCACCAAAAGCGCCATTAAGGTATCCATACGACATCATGTTATAAGAAGAAGCTGCATTTTTCGGGAATTTCTCCGCAAAAGACTTGAATGAATTCATGTCCTTTGATTTTGTTGTCAGATAATTAATCAATGGGCTATTGGGTAGCTTTGAAGCTCCAATTTTAGCCACCGCATCACGATCTTCACTCGATGCCATCAAATAGGTGTGCCAAGTTTGCTCTTCTTCACTCAATTTAGAAACATCAATTGCTGCTAGTTTTGATTTTTGACTACCCCATTTTGGGTATGGGCTGCTTATTGCTGCTAGGGTTAACTGCGCACAACCACAGTCTGAATCGATCAACAAGGCTGCTTTGGCCATTCCTAACGCCATGGTGTATTCTAAATTGGTTAGGGCTTCAACAGCTTGATCAGAAATGATTGCTGCGTTCTTGTCACAGGAGGTTTTTTGAACCCACTGTGCACTTGAAATACTTGTGCTAAGCACAAGTAAAAGGAGGATTTTTTTCATAATATTGATATAGTTAATTTTATCGAAAATACTAAATTAATTTTATTTTGCAATTAAAAAGCAATGGGCATTTTCTACAAACTCCTAGATGTAATTTTTCAGTTGGTAAAAAGTGCTTACCTTTGAAATAAGGTGAAATGTCCTTTTTAAGCGGACTACAACTATATTTTTCTTTAGGTGAGAATGAAACAAAACAACAATATTTTTTTGAGGTTAATCCCACTTCTTTTCTTTGTGATTGGAATTAGCGGTCGTGCGCAGTTTTCAAGCGTAACTGGAACCAGTATTTCCAATAATAATTTAAGAATTGATCTTACATTCGACGAGGAAATTTTTTCAATTACAGGCTGTAGTACACCTACCTGTATTGAAATTTCTGACTTTAATGTGTCTTTAAGTGGTGGAAATGCTACTCTTGCCTCTAATACACCAATAACAATAACTAAGCTAGGTAACTTTAATTTTAACCCCAATTGGAATGCAGGTGAACCAAACGATTCAGGTACTGAAAACTATGCGCAACATACGGGTATTAGTACAATGAATGATTTCCCCAACACTCGGAATTTAAATGGCTTATTGGAAGTAATCAATACTGTGTCTCAAACTATTACTGGATATACATGGTTTGCTACCTATCCTGTTGGATCAGCTTGTGCTCACAACTATTATAGAGCAAATACTGCAAAAAGTTGGACGGATACCAAGGCAGATGCAACTGCAGCGGGAGTTGTTCTAGGGATACCGGCTGACCTTTTAGTTTACAATTCACAGGAAGAATTTGACTTTCTGTTTATTAACCATAGTCCAAGTACAGCAAACACATGGATTGGGCTACGCCAATATCCAAGTGCGGTTGATTTCTCCGAACCCTCTGGAGGGTGGTATTGGGACGATGGTACGCCTATTGACAATAGTGCTGCGAAACTAAAATATCAAATTACGATTGCCTTGAACGGAATTGCAGATGGAGATGAGTTAGTATCTGTAAATCCCGTAACAGGTCCTGCCTCAATTTTTAATTGTGCTGGAGTTTCTGCCATTAACCAAATCAATGGGACCAATCAGGTTTATTTAAATGACAAGTTGGATCCCTTTATAGTAAGTTCTTCTATTTCAGATGATAACACTACAGTTCGTGTCATTTTCAATGAAACAATATTTACCGATGCAGCCAGTAATCCTATGCTGAACACTGATTTTGTCCTAAGCCTAGTTCAAAACGGGAGTGTAGCTAGTTTAAGTTCCGTAAATCCTTCCTCAATAATAAATTATGGGAATAGAATCTTTGATTTAATCCTACCCATGATTGGTTTACCCATGTCGGGCAAAGAAGTTCTAACCGTACTTCCAACCTTAGGAAGTGTTTTTGATGCTGCAAGCAATACCGCTTCTTCAACTCAGATCAACAATACAGTAGGTTTTAATCCACCCAAAACAGGGCCAATATACTTGAGTAACATCTACAAAACCTCAACGGTATCTGGAACATTAGCTGTTGCATCCGAAACCTTTTTATGTGATGCCATTACGTTTACCAACTACAACCAAGCGTATCATGATGGAGTTGTTTTTGAGCCACAAGTCGGAAATTATTTGCTCTACAACAGAAACTATTCCTACCCTTCAATCTTGATTCAAGGTTCAGATTTTGCTTACTTTCATCTTCGGGGATTTGACAGAATCCTTGAGGTTCGGAAATCGGATGGGCTAGTCGTTGCCAAATATTCTTGTTTATAAAAATCCAGTTATTCCATCCTACAAATACTATTCGCTTTTTAATTGTCTACCTTGTTGGAACGTCAAAATTCTAGCATGCACGCAAAAAAATCCAACGCTTCTATAGCTCAAATTATCCTGCTAATTCTAGCGGGTGAATCTGTCTTTATTTTACCTTTTGTATTGCCTCGGATTTTTAGACCCACTTTTTTAGATGTATTCGAGCTAACCAATTTCCAGCTTGGGAGTTGTTTTTCAATTTATGGAACCGTCGCCCTTTTGTCCTATTTGTATGGAGGGGCTATTGCGGATAAGTTCTCGCCCAGAAAACTCATTGCTGGGTCTTTATTCCTAACGGCCCTAGGTGGTTTGGCCTTGTCAACCTTTCCTTCGGTTGGCACATTACAATTGATCTATGGCTATTGGGGCTTTACTACAATTTTTCTGTTTTGGGGGGCAATGATCAAAGCTACCCGAGTTTGGGGAGGAACAACAAAACAAGGAAGTGCCTTTGGGTTTTTAGAAGGCGGTCGCGGGTTTGTTGCAGCTACCATTGGCGCAATTGGCGTTTATATTTTTTCCGTAATCTTGCCGAGTAATATTGCTACTGCTATGCTTGTAGAACGTCAAGATGCCTTTCGTTATGTTATTCTATTTACATCTGGGCTTGCCTTTATTGTTGGAGGGCTCGTCTTCTTTTTTATGAGCAATACCGAAAAAGTAGACGCACCAATAAATTCTTCTGAATCTTCTTTAGCAAACATTAAAAAAGTCCTCAAAATCCCGTCGGTATGGTGGTTGATGTTGATTGTTTTGTCTGCCTATGTGGGTTATAAACTGACAGACATCTTTTCCTTATACGCTTCCGAAATCATGCTTTTTGATGAAGTAAAAGCCGCACAAATTGGTACATTCCAACTGTATATTCGACCAATCGTTTGCGTAGCCATTGGTTTAATGGCCGACAAATCTCGTGGGTCTTTGTGGATTATCATTGGGTTTATTGTGATGTTGAGCGGGGCGCTTATCTTCGCAACCGGACTGGTTCAGTCGGGATTGAATTTCTTATTTTTCTTATCTCTTATTATTACGGCTACAGGAACCTATGCCATTCGAACGCTCTATTTTGCAGTATTACAAGAAGGTAAAATTCCCTTAGCGATAACTGGAACTGCGGTCGGTTTAATCTCGGTTGTGGGGTATACTCCCGATATTTTTGTAGGGCCAATCATGGGGTATTTGTTAGATAGTTCTCCCGGAATTGTTGGACATCAACAGGTTTTTATGATGTTAGCACTGTTTTCTGCTCTCGGCTTAATTGCATCAATTCGATTTTCTAGATTAAGTGTTCTTAAAAACAGTTAATTCCATTTTACCAGAAGATATTTACTATATTTAAATAAAAAATGGAATTAGTAACCACCCTTTCTCAAATCGTAATTGCAGCATCTATTTTAATTGTTTGGGTCTTTCGATTCGATAATATTGTAATAGAATTCAATCATTTTGGTTTACCCGATTTGATTCGTAGTGTAGTCGGTGCAGCAAAAATAGCAATGGCAACACTTTTGATTGCTGGTATTTGGTATCCAGCTCTAATTCTAGTTCCAGCTGGGGTAATTGCTTTTTTGATGCTTTGTGCCCTTTACGCACACTTTAGTGTCCGCAATCCAATGCAAAAATACCTTCCGGCTTTTAGCCTATTATGTCTTTCCCTATTTCTTATTGCTAGTCAAATGAACCTCCTGTAAATGTCTCAAATTTACTGGTTAACTTATTTCTCTGGGCTCTCCTTCTTAGGCTTCGGTGTCAGCTGTTTTTTTAGTAAAAAAATGGTGATGGAATTTGAGCGGTATCAACTTGCACGCTTTAGGACAACAACTGGGTTTTTTCAAATAGCTGGTGCTATTGGCCTTTTGTGCGCAAGTAAAAGTGAATTGATTTGGTCGATTAGTTCTTTGGGATTAAGCATTTTAATGCTTCTCGGCTTCATTGTCCGTTTAAAAATAAAAGACAGCTGGATTCAATCGTTTCCTTCTCTTTTTTATATGGTTTTAAACGGCTATATTTTTTGGCAGACTACTTTATTTATTTAAGTTGTCATTTGCAATCATTGTTTTATATCTGTAACTTCGAAAAGATTTAAAACTATATTTTTATGAAAAATTTATTATTAGGTGTATTTACATTATGCACAACATTTCTTTCTGCCCAAGAATACCATTGGACAGCTTACAATTTCACAGTTGCTTCTGAAGACGTAGAAATTGTTGGAAAACTTGTTGGAGATTATTTTGGAGTAGAAGGGAATAAAGCAGCAGGCGTATCTGTTTTTTTATTCGAAAATCACTTCAGTGATAACGGAATGAACTTTTCTCATTCTCTCATTTTCACAGGTACAATTGATGCAGTTGGAGCACAGTATGCTCTAGATTCAGGTGCAAAATGGCAGTTGTTTCTTACTAAAATGAGTCGATACACGAACGATTATTCTTCAGCAGCTGGAAAAAGTGTGGTGTCTTTCGGAAAACCGGGATCTCATCCCATTCAGAACCTTTATTCGATGAGAATTGAAGATCAAGCGAAATTTGCTAAAGCCTTTACAAAGTATCACAGCAAATACAGCCCTAGTGACAGAAGAGTAACACTTGGACGCGTTGGTTTAGGAAGAAGCCCTGAGGGAGAAACCCATTACATCCTTGTTGGAGTTGATGATTTTAAAACTGCAATGAGCTCAGGAAACTACAGAGAAAACAACAAGGCTGCAATGGCAGCTTGGAAAGAATACTGGGAAAACACAGGAGAGGTAAAGTTAATCCGGTCTTCTACGCGTGTTATGTTAGGTAAATGGTAAGCTCTAGCTTATAAAAACAGTACAAAATTTATTAAAATCACTCCAATGCATTCCGATGCGGGGTGATTTTTTGTTTTACAACAAGGGCATCATTAAACACAAAAGGTTTGGGCATCATGTTGGGGGTTCGTGCCTTCATTTCAACCCAAGGATTGTCCATCAGATCAAAAGAGTATTCTAAGAGTGTAAACGAGGGGTTTAGTTCTTTTGAAATTGTGTACGAAACTTCAAGTGCATCCATTCCATACACATAGAATGTAAGAAGTCTGTTATTGGATTCGGTATAAGACAAATTCTTTTCAACCGCTACCCCATTATATGCAAGGGAAGTAAACGTCAGTTCTTGATCTACATAGAGTCGAAGAACATTTGATTTTTTCTCAGGAATTAATTTAAAAGTGACTGTACGTTGGTCACCGACAAGCGTATCTTGAATTACTGTTGACTGATAATGCGGTATTACTTTCGTAGGCGCCTCTGCTGCAAAGGTGTATCCTGAATTGTATTTGCTTTTTGCTGCAGATGTTATAACAGAAGCTGCTGTTTTTGGCTCTGTTCCGAGATACGATTGCGTCCAATCGTCTAATATGGCGTCGTAGGTTAACCAATACGCCTGCTGAGCATCTAGGTCTTGGAAATACATAAGGCTATTGGGCTTTTTCCGGTCTTCGTTGAAATCACTTGTAAGATGTGCTTGCACAAAAAAGATAAGAGCTAGTAAAGTAAAGCTTTGAGCTAAGCGTTTTTTGAAGGTATAACCACTCATAAAAGATAGTAACAAACCAAAAAGTAAGACTGTAAAAACGGTGCTGATTACAATAGTCTTTAAACCCAAGCCGACCGGGAAGGTTTGGATTAATGGACTGAATAGTACAACTGCTGGGATAGCCAAAACCAAATGAATCAAAGGATTTACTTGTTTTTGCTTTAGAAGTAGTCCAAATGAAACTAAGGCGCAGTAAAAAGGAAGGATGAAATAAGCGGCACCCTTCAGGTAAATCGCAAGTAGAATATTGATTAGCAACCAGACCAAAAGTGGCGTAACAAAAAGGTTTGCTGTGGTAACTTCTTTTTGAAATTTAGCATACATAAACCAAGCTATTCCGAGCGATAAAGAAACGAAAAATGCAATATAGGTATGTCCATTGTAGGTGAACCCGTGAAGGATTTCTTGGTAGTGTGGGTATATTTTAAGCAGTATTGTCCATCCAAAGAAACCAACAAAAAGTGCTCCCAAAACTGCGAATAAAAACGGAACCGAGCCCTTCACGATATAAATCAGTTTTAGTTTTTCTTTTCTAAATCCAAAAAAAAGTAAGCCCCCAAACAAGAGAACCGCAACAAAAATCGAAGGCATTACCCAACTAAAAGGATAGGCTATCATTTTCAATATGGGAAAATTTGTATAAACGTAGTCTTCGTCACTTTTGACTTGCTCTAAATCTGCATCTGCAAAATAATGCAGCAAAGGCATTAAATAACTTCCTTGATGTTCTAGGGAGTTACGATCCATCCGTTCAAAGTTGTCACCAGCAGTATGATAGTCAAAATGATCGTCAATAAAGGCAAAGAACAAACCATCGATATCGCCTTCTTCTCTTAAAATCGTAGAGTCGGTATCGTTGGGTAACATTTTGTAAACGCTATATAAAAGCGAGCTGGCAACTGGAAATTCAGGATTAGCTTCCATAAACCCTTTGATGAGATTTCTGTTTCCCTGGTTGGTTTCGACAATCATAGAACTAGGACCGCCACTTCCACGGGCTTCAAAATTTAAGGCTAAACCGATATTCTTTGCCCATCGATGTGAACGAACGAATAGCTTGGCTCCGACGAGTCCGACTTCTTCAGCATCGGTAAATAAAATAATGATGTCGTTCTTGGGTTGTTTTCCACTGGCTTGGTACGCTCTAATAGATTCTAGGATAGCGACCACGCCACTTCCTGCATCGCTTGTTCCAAAAGAAGGGGTTAAGGCACTATCGTAATGAGAAAAAACAAGAAGGGTTTTCCCAGTTTCAGTCCCCTTAATTTTGGCTATAATGTTTACGGGTTGGTTCATGCGCCCGCGTCTTTCATTCAAAACATATCCTTGTTGTGTCTCCGGGGAAAGGCCAAGATCTTTTAAGGATTGAATTAAAAACTCACGTACACGTTTATTTTCTGCAGTTCCTACATAGTGCGGAGCTTTAGAAATTTCTTTAAGGGGAATGAGTGCTCTTTCGGTAGAGAATTCTACTTCTGGGGTAGTTAATGACGATATCGTTTGGGGCATAAGGCTATAAAAACTAAAATAGATTAAGCCCAAAAGCAAGAAAAAAGAAACTACAAAACCATTTTTCATATCGATGTTTTTTTTTAAAAGTATACATAATCTAAACACAAAACGAGGATAAAGAAGTCTATTCTGCCTCATTTTTGGCTTTAGTTAAAATTAAATACCCTGAAACCTGTCGGTTTAGGAGATACATTTATCTTTGACAAAAATATTATTGTTGAAAAAGATATTCAAAATTTTGGTGTTTGCAGTGCTTACACTTTTTAGCCTCCTTGTTCTGTTCTGTGGTGCTTTTTACTTCACTTACAATGAAGGACTCCCAACGGGAAAACAAGGTGTAGCTGCTGATAAATTAGCCTACAAGATGTTGGATGTCTTGAACTATGAGGCCTATAAAGAAACTAGCTCTCTTACATGGACTTTTAGAGGTGAACATCACTACCAATGGTCTAAAAATCAAAACCGTTGTAGTGTTCAATGGGAAGATTTTACAGTTCAATTGGATCTTAAAAACAAAGGCAACTCAACCGTATTGGTTGGAGGACAACCCTATTCTGGTGAGGACAAAGAGCAGTTAATCAACAAAGCATTGGCCTATTTCAATAACGATTCTTTTTGGCTGGTTGCGCCGTATAAGGTCTTTGATGATGGTGTGGAGCGACGCTTGGTGAAACAAGAAAATGGTTCTGATGCACTTTTAATTACCTATACCTCTGGGGGCACTACTCCTGGAGATTCTTATTTATGGCATTTGGATGAGCAGGGATTCCCAACCTCCTTTCAGATGTGGGTAAAAATCATTCCAGTTCAAGGCATTTCTGCTAGTTGGGAACAATGGATAACAACAGAAAGCGGGGCTCAATTGCCCCGCTTTCACAAACTTCTTTTTCTTGATATATTA
>PXYQ01000073.1 GCA_003023645.1 Candidatus Arcticimaribacter sp.
TAAAGCAATTAGAAGAATCTCCCAGACATCACGAATGGATAACCATCTCTCTGGACGATCAAGAACTTCAAACCTTTTTGGTTTTTCCTGAAGTTGCCGATAAAGCTCCAGTTGTAATCCTAATTCATGAAAATAGAGGGCTCAACGATTGGGCACGTTCTATGGCCGATCAAATTGCCGCAATGGGTTATATCGTTCTAGCTCCCGATTTACTTTCTGGGAAAGCTCCAGATGGCGGAGGAACCTCAGCATTTAAAAATTCAGACGCTGCCCGAACAGCACTCTATGCCCTTGATCCAGATCAAATCACAAAGGGTTTACAAGCTACTCTAGCTCATGGAAAACAAATTGATGCGGCAAACGGTAAAGTTGCCGTTATTGGTTTTTGTTGGGGCGGAAGTCAAACCTTTCGTTTTGTATCGAATGAAGATCAATTAGCAGCAGCATTTGTTTGTTATGGAACGGGTCCTAAAAACGAAGAAGCTTACAAAACCATCAAAACACCGGTATATGGGTTTTATGGTGGAAACGATAACCGGGTAAATGCAACCATAGAAAAAAGTCAACAAGCCATGGATGCGCTCAACAAGGTCTATACTCCTGTAATCTATGAAGGAGCTGGCCATGGATTCTTTAGAGCCGGAGAAGCTGATAATGCTTCAGAAGCTAACATAAAAGCGAGAAAAGCAGGCTTGGAACGCCTTCAAAAATTGCTTTCAACACTCTAACTCAATTCTTATCTTTTAGCATAGGAACAAAGCGGAAAGCGCCGAAGGTTTCTTTGTCAAATTCTTTTTCAGAGGTGCGCGTATATCGGGTCATAATTTGTTCATCGGTTCCAATCGGAATTACCAAGCGTCCACCCACAGCCAATTGCTGAAGCAGGGGTTTGGGAACGTCAGGTGCTCCGGCAGTTACAACGATTCCTTGAAAAGGAGCATCTTCGGGCATCCCCAAATAACCATCGCCAAAAACAACTTTTTTGGGGTATAGATTCAATTTAGAAAACAAACGTTTTGTTTTTTTAAAAAGCTCTTGTTGCCGTTCTACTGTAAAAGTTTTTATACCCAAAGCAAGTAAAACTGCAGTTTGATAGCCCGAACCTGTACCGATTTCTAAAACTTGATCTCCTGCCTTTACTTCCAAGAGTTGGGACTGAAAAGCAACGGTATATGGATGCGAAATTGTTTGATCTGCAGCAATTGGAAAGGCCTTATTATCGTAAGCATGTGATTCTAGACCAACATCCATAAACCAATGTCGTGGCACCTGAAGCATAGCATCTAAAACCTTGCGATCTGAAATTCCCATAGAAGCAAGTCGGTCAATAAGAAGTTTACGTTGTCCTTGGTGTTTTGCAGCGTCTACTGGTTTATTCATGACTCCAAAAATAAACAATAAATTGGCTTTTATTGGGAACTTTAAAGAGAAATTAAGTCTAAAAATGTACCTTTGAAAAGCATATAAATACAGGTATACAAAGAATGAAAAAGTTGAGAGCAGGAGTTTTAGGTGCAGGGCATTTAGGTAAAATTCATTTACGATTACTTCAAGAATCGGATTCCTATGAATTAATGGGTTTTTATGATCCAGATACTACTGCCGCCAAAGCCTTAGCTGAAAAAGAAGGTTATACTGCCTTTGGTTCTATTGAAGAGCTTCTTGCTGCTGTCGATATGGTTGATATTGTTACGCCAACGATGGTTCATCATCAAATGGCAATTCAATGTTTAAATGCAGGGAAGCATATTTTTATTGAAAAACCAATTACCCAAACTGTCGCACAAGCTGAAGAAATTGTTTCTCTAGCGAACCAAAAGAGACTCAAAGGTCAGGTTGGTCATGTTGAGCGTTTTAATCCAGCCTTCAAAGCGATCAAAGAACACATCGAAAAGCCGATGTTTATTGAAGCACATCGCTTGGCAGAATTCAATCCACGAGGTACCGATGTTCCCGTAATTTTGGATTTGATGATTCATGATATCGACATTATTCTAAGTGTTGTCAACTCTAAAGTTACCCATGTTAGTGGTTCAGGAGTTGCAGTTATCAGCGAAACTCCAGACATTGCTAATGCCCGTATCGAATTCGAAAACGGATGTGTTGCCAATTTAACTGCCAGTAGAATTTCACTCAAGAATATGCGTAAAACACGCTTTTTCCAAAAAGAGGCCTACATCTCCGTTGATTTTTTAACCAAGCAAGTAGAAGTTGTTAAAATGAAAGATGCGCCCGAGCAGCCCGGAGAATACGATATGATCCTCCAAAACGCTGAGGGAGTAAAGAAGCAAATCTATTTTGAGCCGCCGACCATAGAAGAATCAAATGCTATTTTAGAAGAACTCAACACCTTTGCCGATGCGATTCAAAACGATACAGATCCAATTGTAACCCTAAGTCACGCTACAGAAGCGTTGCGTGTTGCACATCAAATAATAGCCTGTTTTAAATAAAAATACAATGAAAAACATAACCGTCATTGGTAGTGGTACTATGGGAAATGGAATTGCCCATTGCTTTGCACAAAATGAATTTAATGTTCAGTTGGTTGATCTTTCCGAAGATCAATTGGAACGCGCTTTAGTAGTAATTCAAAAAAACCTAGACCGTCAGGTTACGAAAGCAATTCTGACAGAAGCGCAAAAGGATGCTTGTCTCAAACGCATTCAAACTTCTACGAACTTAGACAAAGCCCTTGCAAATGCCGACTTGGTCATTGAAGCCGCTTCGGAAAACATAGTCGTCAAAGAAAAACTCTTTCGTCAGATGGATGCAATTGCACCTGCTGATTGTATTTTAGCGTCAAACACCTCTTCTATTTCCATTACAAAACTTGCCTCTTTCACCAAAAGACCCGAGAAAGTAATTGGCATGCACTTTATGAATCCCGTACCAGTAATGCGCCTGATCGAAGTGATTCAAGGTTTTAAAACAGAAGAGCATACACTCAACCAAATTCTAGACCTATCCAAACAGTTGGATAAAATACCCTTACTGGCTCAGGATTATCCAGGTTTCGTAGCCAACCGCATTTTATTGCCGATGATCAACGAAGCCATAGAAACCCTTTTTCAAGGAGTTGGCGGCGTGTATGAAATCGACAACATGATGAAACTAGGAATGGGGCATCCAATGGGTCCCTTACAACTAGCGGATTTTATTGGTCTAGATGTTTGTCTTTCGGTTCTCGAAGTATTGCACGAAGGGTTTGGAGCTGCCAAATACGCACCAGCTCCCCTCCTAGTCAATATGGTACAAGCTGGAAGCCTAGGCGTAAAATCAGGAATAGGTTTTTATGATTATCGTACCGATCGAAGAAATCCAACCATAGCGACTCAATTTCTATAATGAGTATTCAAAAACAACTCCTTTCTATTCTAGAAGACCTTCCAAAGCATGTTCATTTGGTAGCAGTTTCAAAAACAAAGCCCAATGCTGACTTAGAAGAAGCCTATGCCGCAGGGCAACGGATTTTTGGCGAAAACAAAATACAGGAAATGACTCAGAAATGGGAAACCCTTCCCAAAGACATTCAATGGCATATGATTGGAAACGTGCAAACCAACAAAGTGAAGTATATGGCACCTTATGTGTCTTTGATTCACGGGGTAGATCGTTATAAACTCTTAAAAGAAATCAATAAGCAAGCGGCTAAAAGCGATCGTGTTATCGATTGTTTATTGCAAATGCATATTGCACAAGAAGACACCAAATTTGGTTTTAACAAAGAAGAGCTAGAAACTGTTGTAACTGATTTAAAAGCAAACCCACTCCCCCACATCCGAATCAAAGGATTGATGGGAATGGCAACCTTTACCGATAATCAAGATCAAATTCGTTCTGAATTTAAAACTCTAAAACATCAATTTGACTGGCTCCAAGCCCAACATCCAGAA
The DNA here is from genome assembly GCA_003023645.1 of Candidatus Arcticimaribacter sp. Lineage (GTDB taxonomy): Bacteria > Bacteroidota > Bacteroidia > Flavobacteriales > Flavobacteriaceae > Arcticimaribacter. The sequence goes on from PXYQ01000073.1 coordinate 3,897, forward strand.
GCAAACGAGCTTTCAATGGGAATGAGTGGAGATTTTGCTTTGGCGATTGAAGAAGGCAGTACCATGATTCGTGTTGGTAGTAAAATTTTTGGATCAAGAAACTATTAGTCGATGTATGCAATCCTTGATATAGAAACCACAGGCGGAAAATTTAATGAAGAAGGAATTACCGAAATTGCTGTTTATAAATACGACGGGCAACAGGTTGTAGACCAATTATCGAGTTTAGTAAACCCACTACGAGACATCCAACCCTTTGTAGAACGCTTAACGGGTATCAACAGTAAAATGTTGGTCAATGCACCCAAATTCTTTGAACTCGCCAAGCGTATTGTTGAAATCACGGAAGGCTGTGTGATTGTTGCTCATAATGCTGAGTTTGACTACCGTATTTTACAAACCGAATTCCGAAGGTTGGGTTATGCCTTCGAAAGTCAATCCCTCTGTACAGTTGCTTTATCGCAAAAGCTACTCCCCGATGCTGAGTCGTACAAACTCGGTAATCTGGTACGCTCCTTAGGAATTCCAATTACTGATCGTCACCGTGCACATGGTGATGCCCTTGCGACCTTAGAGCTTTTTAAATTATTACTCGAAAAAGACAGCGAAAAAGAGATCATCAGCACCTATGTAAAGGAGTTGAATAAAAACAAAGTATCTCCAAAATTCCTGAATGTTATCGAGGAGTTACCCTCCGAAATCGGAGTTTATTATATACACGACAATGAAGGTAATATCATTTATATCGGTAAGAGTAAAAACATAAAAAAACGTGTACTTACCCATTTGACAGGTGATAATGCAAAAGCAGTTAAGATTCAAAAAAAGCTTGCCCGTGTATCCTATGAACTTTGTGGAAATGAATGTATAGCACTACTCAAGGAACAGCATGAAATCAAAAGTAATCAGCCCGTATTGAATCATGCACTTAAGTATCGCCACTATGCCATGGGAATTCGGTTAGACGAAACAACTCCTTACCATCGCTTGCTTATCGAACCTGTTGTTCATGAGAGACAATACCTAGAAGTTTTTAAGAATAAAAAAGATGCGAATCGCAAGCTACGCAAGTGGATCGAAACCTTTGAGCTTTGCGAAAGCCAAACTTCTTTAGGAAATCCGAACAAAGCTTGTTTTGGTCATGGAATTAAAGAATGTAAAGGTGCCTGTGTAGGAGATGAACCCACAAAATCATATAACAAGCGTTTAGTAGAAATTCAAAAAGAATTGGCCTACCCTCTCAGTAATATACTTATTATTGACAAAGGAAAAGCACAGGGAGAGCAAAGTTTCATATACATTAAAGACTCTGTTTTTCAGGGGTATGGATATTTTAAATTAAACCATCAGATTAAAACAATTGACGCCATAGAAAAGCGTTTGATTCCCATTGAAAATAACCGAGATACCCAAGCTGTAATTCGTAGCTTTTTGCGCAAGCAACGCTACAAAAAAATCATTGATTTAGATACCGTATAAAAATTCATAACTTCGTAAACTAAGATGAAATCTAAGAAAATACCGTATTGGAAACACCGCCTTCATGAGATTGTTTATGAAGCAGATACCCCAGCTGGGAAACGCTTCGATCTTATACTTCTCATTCTTATACTGTTGAGTGTAGTTTTGGTTATGCTCGAGAGTGTATCTTCGATTCACACCCAATACGAAACTGAATTGAACATCATGGAATGGATCATTACGGGCTTGTTTTCATTTGAATACATCATCCGTCTCATCGCCATTAAGAAACCGTTTAGCTATGTGTTTAGTTTTTATGGAATCATCGATCTACTGTCGACCCTCCCAAAATACATCTCACTCTTTTTTATCGGCTCGGAATCGTTAATAGCTTTACGTGCCTTGCGCCTACTGCGTGTATTTCGGATTTTAAAAGTTACCCGCTTCATTGGGGAATCGAACTTTTTAGTAAAAGCCTTGTATGCCAGTCGAGCAAAAATATCGGTCTTCCTTTTTGCTGTATTCATACTCTGCATTATTTTTGGTACCCTGATGTACTTGATCGAAGGAGAAGCTAATGGATTTACGAGTATTCCTCGAAGTATTTATTGGGCAATCGTAACCATGACAACTGTTGGCTACGGGGATATCGCCCCTCAAACCCCCTTAGGGCAGCTTTTAGCCTCTTTCATTATGATTATGGGCTACGGAATTATTGCAGTGCCAACCGGGATTGTATCCTCTGAAATGGCCTTGCAAAACAATGATGTGGATACCAATACTCAGGCATGCTTGCAATGCAACAATGAACTGCATAAAGACGGAGCCGTATTTTGTCATCAATGCGGAAGCACTTTGAACGATGAATTCTAAACGTTTACTTTATGTTGCTGGTCCAACAGCCAGCGGAAAAACTTCTTTAGCTATTGCCCTGGCACTGCATTTCGATACCGAAATTCTTTCGTGTGACTCCCGACAATTTTATAAAGAAATGTCGATCGGCACAGCTGTGCCAAGCCCAGAAGAACTAGCCGCAGTTCCGCATCATTTCATTCAGCAACGCAGCATACACGAGCCGTATAGTGTTGGTGCATTTCAACGGGAGGCAATGGATTGCTTAGAATCACTATTTAAAACCAAAGACACCATTATCTTAGTTGGTGGTTCTGGCCTCTATGCCGATGCCCTGATTGATGGTCTGGATCATTTTCCAGAAGTTGATCCAGCGTTTCGAAAACAATTGAACAACCAACTTGAACAAGAAGGAATCGAGGCCCTTGTAACACGCTTAAAAAACGTAGACCCCGAATATCATCAGAAGGTAGATTTGGGCAACCCGCATCGGCTCATTCGTGCCTTAGAGATTTGCTTATCAAGTGGACTACCCTACTCCAGTTTTTTAGGGAATAAAAAAGCACCTACTTTTTTTAAGACTCAAAAAATAGTCCTTCAATGGGATCGTCCAACTCTATATGAACGCATCAATCAGCGGGTTGATCAGATGGTGGCTGCTGGTCTTGAAACGGAAGCGCGAAGTCTTTATCCTAACAAGAATGTGAATGCATTGCAAACCGTAGGCTACCGAGAATGGTTTGCCCATTTCGATGGAATCCTGGGCCGAACAGCTACCCTAGAAGAAATTAAAAAAAATACGCGACGCTACGCCAAACGTCAAACTACCTGGTTTAAGCGCTATCAAGATGCATTGTTGGTTTCAGGCGGGAGTTCGGTGGAAGATGTTTTGAGAAAATTCACCTAATTTAATCTTGGATAAAAGCAACCGCTAATTTGATATCGTCATAGCTGACTGACCCATCCAATTTACCGTAAATCGTATTTAAACTAATTGGTGTGTTTTTGGGTTGTTTATCATAAACGGCTTTCACTTTTTTGAGGAGGGAACTTTTGGGTTTATAATAGTTTAAATCTTCCTCAGGATGATCTTTTCTAATTTTAATTAAGTGCCCTGAAATAGTACCAAGAGTTAAGCCTCTGATTTCAGCAATCTCTTTTAAACTTACTTGTTGCTTCAAATGCATTAAGGTAACCTCGAAAGTCGATTGTTTTCCTTGAGCCTTCTCTTTTAGCTTATTCTTATTTTTGGTGATTTCTTTTTTATCGATTAAACCCCCGTTGTCACGGAGAAAGGTTTTAGCAGAAAGTTCCAATTCTTCTAATTTAAATGCGTTGTCAGCATCTTCAGAAAGTTCTTGAAAACGCAAATCTGCTTTATGCGCTAATCCATCGACACGTAAAGCCATTTCATTCAGGCCTTTTAACTCTAGATTTTCTAGTTTTTTCAAACGAGAAAGCGCAACATAGCCTTGACCCATTTCAAATGTTTTGGACAAATCAATTTCTGCTGCATCCAAGGTCATTCCCTGGCATTTATGAACGGTGATTGCCCAAGCCAAACGCAATGGAGTTTGATTGTAATTTGCCAATGTTTTGCCACTGTCGTCTACAATACTCCAATCTTCCTTTTCAGCAAAAATAGTACGTCCATCTAATAATTTAACAGACGGAACACCCGCGTCGCTAAACCCAATAACTGTTCCTAAGGAACCGTTTACGTAGCGTTTTTCCTTGTCATTTTTAACAAACATTACTTTTGCTCCAATTTTAAAAGCTAGATTTTCCCCTGCTAAAACTGATTTTTTGAGCGTTTCAATGAGTTTTTTATTACCCGTTGTTTTTGCTTTAAAAGATTTTGTTACACCAGGCAGCTTAGCTAAATGTTGTGCATTTATTCTGTCAACATCAGTGTTATGAGTATACAGTTTTGTTGGCTCTACATCTGTATCCAATTTGTTTTTAGTGGTCTCTTGGAGTTTTAAGTAGCTTTTTTCAGAAATCTTTCCCGTCCTAATTTCATTTAAAATTAAATTCAGATCATTATCACTTTGTCTGTATTGCTCGGTTAAGTAGCAGACAGACATGCTTGCCATTGACCAAGCTTCGGACATAAACGCAAATTTCTCTTTACTGGTTTCGCCTTGACTTCCTATAGGAGGAAGTTGAAAAAAATCCCCACAGAGAACAATCTGTACGCCACCAAATGGATTAAGCGGATCTTGAAAATAACGTAATACAGCATCAACAGCATTCAATTGATTTAAATGCAACATGGAAACTTCATCTATGATCAAAACTTTAACTTTTTCGAGATGTGTTTTAAGGTACTTTTTAGACCGCATGCTTACTAAATCGGCTTGAGAAACAAACTCCTTTACACCAATGCCCGACCAAGAGTGAATGGTCATTCCGTTCATGTGTGTTGCAGCAATACCAGTAGAAGCTGTTACAGCAACAGTAATTTTTCTTTCTTTTAAATATGAAATGTATTGGTTCAATACATAGGTCTTACCCGTTCCAGCAGAACCTGTAAGAAATGTGTTTTTCCCAGATTTTAATATCGCTAATGCCTTTTCTTGTTGCATACTGTGAAAGTACTAAAACATAGATAAAATCCCCTCTGGACATCATAAAAAAATATCCATTGATAATAAAAATAGTATGCTTATGACCACATCATTTGTTTATCTAAATGAATCTACTTGAATTAACAATACGGGGGTAATTAATTTAAATTTAATCAGAAGGTCCTTCCGTTTTATTTTTTTTGGGTCTTTTGTTAAATAGACTTACGGTTTCCTTCAACTTCTTTTTTCGATCTTTATTCAAATACAAACCAATACCCGTTCCAAGTACACCTATCCCCGCTGCGGTCCAATTGGGAGTTCCCCCACCCGTCCAACGACCCAATTCATAACCCATAACAGAAGCACTGGGTACAGCGACTAAGAGGGCAAGATGATTTTTTCGTTGTATTTTACGGTACGAAACCCAAGATGCCTTGTGGGACTTAAGAAGCTTCCGTAATTCTGTATTCGAAAGTGGTTGTTCATTGTACATAAAGGTTGCTTGATTTCCACGTTCCTGGAATTCGAGCGATTGCGCATGTATTAGCAAACAAAAAAAGAGGCTAAAGAACAAGAATTGATATTTCATACAATTGATTTAGAGGAGTTTGAATTTACAAAAACTCTTTTTAACTACAAAAAATCGAATGCTTTTATAGGTGTATTTGCAATTTCAAGCTTAAAAACAACTAGGAGCTAGGAATTAAAAATGCAAAAACAATTGATGTGTACTAACTTTTTCATTTTCTGGCCCTAGAAATAGAATTCCCAATTTAAATAAATCGATTGATGAGATAACCAAAGGGTCATTTTTCAATACGTTCCAAGCTTGTTGCATTTCAGCACTCCAATTAATATCATCAATAATAAGAATAGCATTAGAAGCATATTGAGTCTTCAAAAGATTGAAATATTTAATTGTTGCATCATAGGTATGATTACCATCAATAAAAACAAGGTCAAATTCTTCTTCTGATTTTATAATTTGTTCAAGTGAGTCATCATACAAACCATGCAACACTTGAAGTTTATTGTTTACACTTCTTGTGCTCAATTGTAATTCGGCTATTTCACACATGCGCTTTACTCCTTCCATAGTTGTAAACGTTGCTAATGGATTTGCTTTAATCGCTTCAACAAAATATTGTCCAGAAACTCCCAAATTGGTTCCAATTTCCAGAACATGAGAAGCTTGACTCCATTTGGCAAGACTATAAAACAGTTTTGACCATTGAGTTGGTGAAGCGGCTTTCAGAACTACATCCTGAACCGCATTTTTTTTGCTAACTCCAATTTCCTCAAAAGAGATCAGCTCTTTAGACAAAGTTAGATTCTTTCGAAATTGTTCCAATATTTCAAATTGTTCTCTTTCATCTTTTGAATACCTGTTTTTCTTAACTTCTAAGAAGGCTTGAACAAAGAGATTTGCACTCTCGGAATGTTTACTTAGGTTTTTTAGCTGTGTTTTTTGTGAAAGAGCACACGAAATAAAGTGCAGGTACTTTCTTATTTTCTTTTGGAACATATTAATTACAATTTAAATCTGTATTGGAAATTTCCAATACATCGGTTTGGCACAAATTTCCGGGGAGATATCCTCTGGGTTTAGGTTTTCGTATAGTCTTAGTAAAGTAAGTTTGGTAAACTAAAAAAAGATGTCTTAAGAAAATAAAAAGCAGCAAACAATTACCATTTCATACCAAAAGCAATGGTGAATTGTGACAGGTTCTTTAGATCATACGCCCACAAATAGGTTGGCCTTAAGTATACGAAT
>PXYQ01000074.1 GCA_003023645.1 Candidatus Arcticimaribacter sp.
TTTATCTTTTACAACACCATCAAAGCTTAATTGAGAGAAAGCAAACAGAGGAAATAAAAGTAACGTGTAAAATAAATTTTTCATAAATAGTATAATTTTATCTAAGATACTGTTTTATCTCTATGCAGACAAGGCTTTTGTTATGTAGGTTAAAGCGTGTATGCCCTTGAAATTCAGGTGCTAGAGACTTGGTTTTGCACCAACTCGTATTCCAAAATCAGGTAACTGACTAGAATAGGGGTTTAACTTAAAGGATGAAGCTAAAGGGCTGCGCCAAATGAAATCAATTCTAAAGAACCGAACATTACCATAGCCGATATTTTCAAAACCAAAACCATATTCGTAATACAGTCCAGAATCAGGGCTGTTGTATTGAATGTTCGATTGATTGATTTTCCTGTTTTGAGCCGAAGTGCTTCCATATGCAAACCTGAAGGTGGCAAGAGTTCGGAGCTTAAACTTCTTAATTAAAGGCACTTTGTTGGAGACAAACCCATTGAAGTGATGTTCAAAATGTCCCATTAGATAGCTATCTGCTACCATATCGTAATAATTCAAAAGAGAAAATGTTTTGGGTTTTAACGAATAGCCTTGATTTGATGGGATAGCATTTAAAAGGGGTAGGGGAACAACTCCGTAGGTTTTGCCTAACTCAAAATTGGCATCTAGGTTTCCCATAAAATTCAATAATAAAGTTTGATTATAGGATAGTTGTACTTTGTTGTAATCTAGAACTCCACCAAAAAGCCCGTTGATACCTTGTGAGTATTTTAGAATGAATTTTGGATGTAAATTAACTCCAAACCGTTGCTCTACGCCATATCCAAAAACATTCCTTCTGGGGGTGTATTGTATATAGGAGTTTAGTTGAACATGTTTGTATTCTGATACGACCCGATTGTTTTGTATAGAAGCAATACTGAAAAAGTCTGGGGCTGCAGAAGCGATTTGTTCTGAAATCAAATTCAGACCTACATGAAAATTATTGGAAAACCCAAAATCAAGGTTAACCCCAAAACGTTCGATATCCGACAAATAATAGTTGGAACCCCTGGCTAAGTACGAATTTGTACCTCCAGAACTGAAGTCAATTAAGTTTTTTGTTTTCAATAAACGACTACCGAGTTGTTCAAAATCTTTTGAGTAAACTGCACCTACAGTAATTCGCGGATCTTGTTTGAGTAGGTATTTAACATCAAACGCATATTTCATTTTTGAGTCCCCAAAACCATAAGCAATATAGGCATTGGAACGAAACCGGTCTTCCATGGTTTTGAACGTTCTAAAACCCAAACGCAGTCGATTCCCTTCAACATCATTGTTGTTAAATGAATTCCACCATTTTCCGAACTGAACTCCTGGAACGATGTTGGCATAACCACCAGTAAAGAAATCCGTGAATTGTAAAATTCGCTTCATCTTACTGTTATTCTTTATCTCGGTTAAAATACTTCGGGTATCTTTAGAATAGTTTTTATTATTTTCAAATGCATCCCAGAATGCCTTTTCTTCTTGAAATTCTTTCTCGGCTACCTGCATTTTCTGATTCTTATAAAAAGCTTCCGCTTTGGGCTTGTTGAAGCTGTACTTATCAAAGAATTCATTTTTTATAACCGACAGTGTTTTTGCGTTTTCTGCTTTTTTTACCACAGAAAACTCCCCTGCATACCGGTTGCTTCTAGGGAGGTACACACTATCGTTTGCAATTAGAAAGGTTTTTTCGAGATTCAGACCACTTACAAAATTCAAGTTGATAGCTGGATCGATACGCATATTGATCTTCGTAAGTGCATAGCTGGGAGCAGAGACTGTAAAACTCCCGGTAAAGGCTAGGTCTTCGGATCTCCGTGGGAAGAAGTAAATGGTGTATATTTTTTCTTTTTCAACGGCAATACTATCCAATAGAACGTAGTCATAAGTAGCAAACCCATTTCTAGATAACGGACTTTCGAATACCTTGTCTGCAAATAAAATTCGGTTTTTGTACACATCGATATCTTGAAACACCCGTTGCATTTGCTCAAAGAAATATCCTCTGGGTTCCAAACCGCTGGTACGTTCGCCAAGGGTAACTGTTCTTTCTAGATCTAAACTATCGTTGGTGTATACATTTTCAACCTGTTCCTTTAAATTCAGCGGCATATACGCTTTACTACTGTTTTGTTGCTTTAGAGCGCTGCGTACGGAATCAAAATCTTTTTGGAGTACTGTCTTTAGAAATGAGCTGTCTAAGTTTTTAATACCAACCTCAAAAGAAGTGAATTTTTGGTACTCTAAGGCTGCAAAGGAATGAACTCCATTTTTCCGTTTTTTAGCCCAAATTTGTTTGAGAATAGAGTAGGCGGGGTTTTCTTTTTTGCGTAATCGCTTCTTTGGTTTCAGAACCACAACCACTTCGTTCAGTTGTTCCCCTTCAACTAAGGTAACTACAATATTGTGGTTTCTTTTTCTTGTCAAGTTCAACTTTTGACTGCTATAGCCCAAAAGGCTTACGGCAAGTTCGTCATGGGTAGCATCAGAAGACAAAACAAATTCTCCTGCATCGTTTGTAATCGTTCCAATTACGGTTCCGCTAAAAAGCACATTGACATAGGGAATAGGAACCCCTTCTGCGTCCTTCACAATTCCCGAGATCATCGTTTGAGCAGATAGAACACTAAGATTCAGTAGGAAATGACTTAGTAAGAGGTAGGTTACTTTTTTCAAAAGAAATTCTTTGGGTTGTTTTATTAGCATAAAATTCGGAGTAAAAGTAAAGAATTTTAATGGGAGTATATAGGACTCTAAGCGGAAAGCGTTTTTTTTTATAATTAGCTTGTAATCCCTTTCGGGGTTAATAAAATTGAGATATATTTGCGCATTGTTTTACAAAAACAAAATGTTGTTCACTCGGGGTGTAGCGTAGCCCGGTCATCGCGCCTGCTTTGGGAGCAGGAGGTCGCAGGTTCGAATCCTGCCACCCCGACTAAAACAACACAACGGGCCAGTAGCTCAGCTGGATAGAGCATCTCCCTTCTAAGGAGACGGTCAGGGGTTCGAATCCCTTCTGGCTCACTTAAATTTTAAACCCTTGCAAAAGCAAGGGTTTTTTGTTTTTAGATATGGAGTAGTTTGAGTCAAATTCTTCACTTAATTGTTATTACTTAATTTTGAATCTCATAAATAAATACCCTCCCAACTATAAATTGAATATGAAAATACGGAATAGTGTCCTTGAGGATATAGACATCATACTGCAGTTTTATTCAGCTGCTACTGACTGCCAAAAAGTAACCCCACAGTTTCTTGGCCGCTTTTTGATCCGAAGCTGATTGAACATGAAATCCATGAGAGGTGCCAATGGAAAATGATGGATGGTGACTAAATTGTCTGTGTATGAGCATTAGTAGCTCTTAAAAAAGACAAAACCGGACCTTTTATTCTTCCATTTTAGTTTTAGTACTTCAGTTTTGAAAGCCTATTAAATTTCGTATATTTAAATTTTAATTTAATTAATTCATTTTGTTTAAATACACCTTATTTACCTTCTTTAAATTACCCTCGGTTTTTTGGACCGGAATCCGTACTACCAAAGTAACCGACACTACTTGTGAAGTCAGTGTAAAACACCGTTGGATCAACCAAAATCCTTTTAAGTCTATGTTTTGGGCAGTACAAGGAATGGCAGCTGAGCTTACTACCGGACTTCTAATTATGAAGGGCATCAAAGAATCGAACGCTAAAGTATCGATGTTGGTGCTGAATAACAATGCTAATTTTTCAAAAAAGGCAACGGGTAGAATCACCTTCACTTGTACACAAGGAGCAGAGATATCGCAGTTGATGGAAGAATTAATTAAATCGGGAATTCCTAAAACCATCTGGATGGAAGCCGTAGGAACCGACGAAGCTGGAGACGTTGTCTCTCGCTTCAACTTTGAATGGACATTAATCGTAAAAAAATAAATACTATGAAAGCATCTTTTATTGATGAACTATCGTTACCCGCTATTGCAGCTCCTTTGTTTCTAATATCTGGACCAAAACTTGTAATTGAATGTTGTAAGAATGGTATTGTTGGAACTTTTCCAGCATTGAACCAACGAGACACTGCTGGCTTTGAAGCTTGGGTAATCGAAATTAAAGAAGCCCTCGCGGAGTTTGAGTTAGAAACAGGAAAAAAAGCTGCTCCTTTTGGAGTAAACTTAATTGTACACGGAACGAACCCCAGGGTTCAAGCCGATTTAGAAATCTGTGTAAAGCACAAAGTTCCCTTAATCATCACCTCTTTAGGAGCTGTTCCCCAATTGGTCGAAGCAGTTCATAGTTATGGCGGTCTTGTTTTTCATGATGTAATTAAAAAACGTCATGCTGAGAAAGCTGCAGAAGCTGGAGTTGATGGTTTGATTTTAGTTGCTGCTGGAGCTGGTGGGCATGCAGGTCTTACCAATCCTATGTCTTTGATTACTGAGGTTAAAGCATTTTTTGATAAAACCATTTTACTTTCAGGATGTATTAGTACAGGTAACGACATTGCTAGTGCTTTACAGATGGGTGCAGACTTGGCTTATATGGGTACACGATTCATAAATGTAGATGAAAGTTTAGCAGACGAGGAGTACAAGCAAATGATTATTGATAGTAACGCCAGCGACATTGTCTATACAGCTGCAGTATCTGGAGTGAATGCTAACTTTTTACGTCCAAGTTTAGAGTCCATGGGTATTACAGAAGACATGTGGGCCCAGACTAAGAAAATTGATTTTGGAGAAGAGTTGGATGCTGCCAAGGCAGAAGCTAAGGCCTGGAAGACGATTTGGTCGGCTGGTCAAGGTGTAACGTCAATTGACGATTCGGTTTCAACAACAACTCTGATAGACCGTCTAAAAGTACAGTTTGTCGAAGCTTTAAAAAGACAACAAGAAGTATTGAAAAAATACCTTTAGGTATTATTCGTTGATCAAACGGTAAATCAAGAGTGCAGTTCGTTGAATCAACAGATTCATGGTCTCTAGGTTTACCGTTTCGTTTGGCGTGTGTGCACCAGTTCCCATAGTTCCTAGTCCATCCAAACAATCGGCATAGGCTGCAATGAACGAAATATCTGCAGCACCACGTTTTCCGGGATCATAAGCCAATACTGGGGCTTGTCCCATATCCAAACTCACTTGATTCAATTTACTTAACAACTCACTATTTCCCTCAGTAGGACCCATTGCTGGGTAACTATCGGTAAATTCCACTGTTGCAGATGTGTGTGGCAGATTATTTTGAACAATAGCTTTCATTTTTTCTCGAGCTCTACTTTTTTGATCTTCCGAGATAAAACGTAAACCACCTTTCACAACAGCAGATTGAGCAACTACATTTGACTTTCCAAAGGCCTCTCCTTTACTTTGTGCTGCATCAAAATCTACAAATGTGCCGCCTAAAAGTACTCCAGGATTAAAGGTCAAATAGGTTTCTCCACGAACATCGGTATAAAATTCATGTAAAATTCTACTCATTTCAAATACTGCCCCTGCACCAGTGTTCTCGCTGAAGATACTAGATGAGTGCGATCGTTTCCCTTTTACTTCTACACTCCAGCCAGAAGAACCTCTTCGTGCAACTGTAGCGTAGTTAAAGCCCGTAGAGTTTTCAAAGCCAAGCGCAACATCACTTTTTTGAGCAGCTTCGACCAAATCTTTCCGTGAAATACTTAATGGTTTTCCAGTGCTTTCTTCGTCCCCTGTATATGCTACAGTTATGGATGCATCCTTTAATAGATTCAAATCCTTAAGTACTTTTAATGCATACAACATGACTACGTTTCCACCTTTCATGTCATTGGCACCTGGGCCATAAACAACACCATCTCGAATCTCAAATTTTTGAAACGGACTATCGGCCTCAAATACGGTATCTAAATGTCCTATTAAAAGTAATTTCTTTCCTTTTTTGCCTTCTGTAGAAGCAAATAAATGCCCAGCGCGATTCATTTCTTCTGGCATTTCAATCCATTGCGTATTGAAGTCAATGGCTTTGAATTCTTCAGCCAAAAGCATTCCAACTTGTTTCACTCCTGTTAGGTTGAGTGTTCCACTGTTGATGTTGACAATTTGCTCTAAGAATGCAATGGACTCATCGTTGTAAGCTTGTGCCTTCTTGATGATTTTTGATTCTGTACGAGAAAGTTGTGCTACAGCTGAAGTAGAAGCTAGTAAACAAATAATAAATGTAAAAAACGATGCCTTAAAGGTCTTTGGTAAGTGATTGTACGATTTCATATTGTGCGAAAAATTCTTTAAAAATTACTTTAAGTGCTGTATACATAGGAATTGCAAAGATCAATCCGGTCGTTCCGAATAATAATCCTGCAAGGAGAATGACAATAAAGATTTCAAGGGGATGAGATTTTACACTGTTTGAAAAAATAAAGGGTTGACTGAAAAAATTGTCAATTAGTTGACCGATTACAAACCCAATTAAAACATAGATGGATTTAGGTAAAATAACCGTGCTGAAATCTGCAGTAATATTTGAAGTCATGGAAAGAACCAACATCAATAATGCTGCAATTAGTGGTCCTATATAAGGAATCAGATTCAAAAGTGCACACAGGAAGGCAATGATGAATGCATTTTCAATTCCGAAGATAAGAAGCACTGTACTGTAGATTATCAGCAAAATTGAAATTTGAATGAGGAGTCCAATAAAGTACCTAGATAATAAATTTTTAATCTTCTTGAATGACTTTTTCATTCGGCTGTTATGCTCTTTTTTTACGAAGGAAAACGTAATTTGTTCAAGTAGTTGGCTGTCTTTTAGTAAGAAAAAACTAATGAATAAAACCGAAAACAAACCAATAGTAAAACTACTGAGCCATCCAATAAGTACATTCAAAAAATCGGGGATGGCACTTAAATTTAAATTACTACTCCAATCGTGTTCGGTGAGCCACGTTTTCCAATATTCATCACCTAAAGAAAAGTATTCAGTAACCTGATTGATCAAAAGGATGGTGTTCTCTTCAAGTTCATTGATATTAAGAAGTGATAAATTATCACCTTGTTGACTAATGATGGGAATGAAAAGAGCAAAGAGTCCGAAAATAGAAAATCCAAAAATTACCATAGTTGTAATGGTTGCTAGGGTATTGTTGAATTTCAAATAGGTTTTAAAGAAATTGAGAACTGGACGCCCCATAAGCGATATGATGGCGGCAATTACAACATAAATAATAAGGGATTGAATGAGGTAAATAACATAGGCTAATAAACAAACACCTCCTAAGATTAGGATGGCTCTAAGAATGCCTTGAGATATGATTTTCGAATTCATTTTTTAAAGATAAGGATTAATTGAAACATTCAATTATATATTCCTATGGATCAGGGATAGGGTGTGACAGGCTACTAATGCTGCTGTTTCTGTTCGTAATCGTTGGCTCCCTAGGCTAATCGTTTGGAAATTGTTTTTTTCTGCAAAAGTAATTTCGTCTATACTAAAATCACCTTCAGGTCCAATCAAGATACAATTGCTTTGTTCGGTTGGTGCTAAATCTGCTAAATCAAATTTTTCTCCTGTATTGCAATGTGCGATGTAACCCTTCTTTTGCTGTGCAACAAAAGTTTCAAAAGAAATCAAATCGTCCAATTGTGGAAGATGAAATTGTTGGGACTGTTTTAGCGCAGCTTGTAAAATCTTAGTTAGTCTGTCGCTCTTAATTACTTTTCGTTCTGAATGCTGACATAAGAGTGGCGTGATGCGGTGAATCCCAATTTCTGTTGCTTTCTCAAGAAACCATTCTAAACGAACAATATTTTTTGTAGGTGCAATGGCGATATGTGTTTGATGTTTTGGAGCTGGATGAACAATTGTTTCAACCAAGTGGCCGTTCGTTTTTCTTGAACTGATGTTTTGAATTTGAATGTGTACTTCTAAGCCCTTTCCATCGGTCACTGCAACTAAGTCTCCTGGTTGCTTTCGCAAGACTTTGGATAGGTGACGACTTTCTTCATCGCTAAAGACAAAGGCTGGGTTTTTTATATCAATTGTATCGTGAAAAAATAAGTCCATAATTAAAATTTTAGTCGAGCTGATGCCGATTCCTTTAGACTTCCAAAGTCTTCTTTCTGATATTTGAGATAACCAACAATCCCGATCATTGCAGCATTATCTGTTGTGTAGGCAAAGGGCGGGAGAAAAACTTCCCATCCTTTTTGAATGGCAGTTGATTCGAGTTTGGAACGGAGCCCTGAATTTGCAGAAACCCCACCGCCCAAAACAACTTTGGTTACTTGATATTGTTCGACCGCCTTTTCAATCTTTTGATAAATAATTTCAATTAAAGTATATTGAATAGAGGCACAGAGGTCGTTTAGATTGGCTTCAATAAAATCAGCATCCTTTTGCATGTTCTTGTGAATGAAATTGATCACATTTGTTTTAAAACCGCTATAACTCAAATTCAACCCTGGGACTTTTGGAACAGGAAACGAAAAAGCTTTGGGATTTCCTGTCTTCGCAAGTTTATCAATAATAGGACCTGCGGGATAACCTAAGCCTAATATTTTTCCACACTTATCAAATGCTTCCCCAATGGCATCATCTAAGGTGGTTCCGATTAATTCAAAGTCAAAATAATCTTTTACTAAAACCAATTGTGTGTGCCCGCCAGAAACGGTTATACCGAGAAAAGGAAAGGAGGGGGTTGGATGTTCATCTTTTATGAAATGCGCAAGTAAATGTGCTTGCATATGATTGACGTCAATAAGTGGAATATCCAGTCCCATACTCATAGACTTGGCAAAGGAGGTACCCACCAAAAGCGATCCTAAAAGCCCTGGACCTCGAGTGTAAGCGATAGCACTTAATTCATTTTTAGAAACCCCAGCTTCTTTGAGCGCTTGGTCAACTACAGGAATGATATTTTGCTGGTGCGCTCGTGATGCTAATTCAGGAACTACACCTCCGTATTGTTTGTGTACATCTTGTGTGGCAATGATGTTTGATAAAACCGCGTCATTTCGTAATATTGCAGCTGCGGTGTCGTCACAAGAAGATTCAATTGCTAAAATATAGCACGGTTGTTGTTTCATTAATTGCTAACTTTCATTAATAATTCAAAAATAAGTGTTTCCTATCAATAAGTTTAAGAAAATTGCAATCCTTTCTGTATCGATTTTGATCCTTTTGGGAGGGCTATTCTTTTTCATATTGTCATTGGAAAGTGTGCAAACACAATTTGCGCAGCAAATTACCCAAAACGTAAACAACCGCTTCGATACTGATATATCAATTCAGAAAGCTTCGATCAACCTCAAGGGAGAAGTTTTGATACGCGATATTTTGATTCAGGACCACCATCAGGACAGCCTGCTTTTTGTTCAAGAATTGAAGACTTCACTCAACGGTTTGGATCGTTTTCTGAATCGAAACTATGATTTTAAATCGATAGGCTTAGATGGGGTGCAGTTTTTTTTAACGCAATACCCCAATGAAACTCAATCTTCATTACAATACTTTATTGAAAAATTAAAAGACACTACAGATTTAAAACCAAAAGCGTTTTCTTTTAAATCGGAAATCTTAGACCTAAATAATGCTGCAGTGGTTATTGAAGACATGAATATCTTGAATTCAAGAAGCTCTTTTTGGGATATTGATTTAGCTCTAGAGGCTTTTAATTTTGAAAAAGAGATTATGAGTGTCAACATTCAATCTTTAAACGGGACCTCGGATTTATATGGTTCTATAAATTCGTTTAAAGCAGATATTCGGTATTCTTCGGAAAGTTTAAGTTCAAAATCGTTCGCCTTGAAACTCAATAAGAATGAGATTAATGGATCGGGATTGGTTACTTTCCATAGCGGTAATTTAGCCAATCTTAACCCTGCTGAATTTTTTATTCAATTGGATGAAAACATAATTGAACTAAACGATATTGCTTTTTTGAAACCCTATTTGAAAACGCAATCGATGCTAAAAGCCGATGTTGTTGCAAAGGGAAGCTTGCAGGATTTTGAATTGAGCTTTAAGTTAAAAGGTGCTTACCGTTCACTAATCGAGGGAACTATCCAAGTTGTTGATGGCTTTCAAAAAGATGAAATAAGGATCAACTCCAATGCATTTTCCATCAAAACTTCGGATAGGGCACTGGATGCTATCCTGTTAAAAGAAACGTACGAACAACTAAAACCATACACAACAAAGACAGGGGATTTGATTATCGATTCAAAGTTTACTGGAGATAAAAATAACTGGAACATTATTGCCAATGTTAAAACCAAATTGGGAACAATGAGTCCCAATGTTGAGCTGAAGCGTGCAAGTACTACTCAACCTTGGGAATATGCAGTTGCTTTGGATGTTGACTCCTTCGATTTCGGAACGTTATTAAATCAAAAGATGCCGATAAAGGGAACAGCTTCTTTATTGATTAACGGTATTATTGATAAAAGTAAGGTTACTTTAATGGACTCTAAAGGTTTAATTAATCAACTTGAAA
>PXYQ01000075.1 GCA_003023645.1 Candidatus Arcticimaribacter sp.
TATTCAATATCAAAAAACTTTGCACTATTAAACCAATGCCCGGGATGATAAGCTGTTTTGTTTCCAGTTAGTGTTCTGGCTAGCGTTTCTCCCATCATACGACCGGTATACCAGACAGCTTCAATGGATCGTCTACCAGGAACAGGTTCTTGTTGCTCTGCGCAATCTCCAATAGCATAAATATCTGGTTGATTGGTTTCGAGGTATTTATTTACGAGTATGCCACGTTTAGTTGCAATGGCGCTGTCTTTGATAAAATCTACGTTGGGTCGAACTCCAGCTGTCAGTCCAACAAATTGACAAGAAATGATTTCACCAGAATCTGTTCGTATGGCCTTGACTCTCCCGTCTTCATCTTCTAAAATTTCACTTAAATTTGTTTCGAGCCTCAGGTCAATCCCATGCGAAACAATATGTTTGTTGATTAGTTCAGATTCTCCTTTCGGAAGTACGTTACTCCAGAAGCTTTTTTCTCGCACCAAAAAGGTGACCTTCTTACCTCTTGCATGAAGCATTTCCGCCAATTCAATTCCAATGAGCCCTCCACCAACAATTACAGTATCTTGAATCGATGGGGTGAGTGCTTCTAGATTTTCTAAATCTTGTTTTGTATATAATCCTTGAACCCCTTTTAGGTTTTCGCCGGGCCAGCCAAATTTGTTTGGAATGGACCCAGTGGCTAAAACAAGGGAATCGTAGGAAAGTATAGACTCGTTTGACAACGTGATTGTCTTTTTTTTAGGATCAATTTGTGTTACGGTTTCTTCTAGTAAATCCAGTTTATTTTTCTTCCAAAAATGATTTTCATACGGTTGTGTATGTTCCCATTTAAGATGTCCCATATAGACATACATCAACGCGGTTCTAGAGAAGAAAAAGCGACTCTCTTTAGAAATGATTAAAATAGGCTTGGTTGATTTTTTTCGGATGTGTCGGGCGGCAGTAATGCCAGCAATTCCATTTCCGATTACAATGATAGGTGGCAGATTCATAGGGTGTTATTTGATTACAATATACTTGTTTTTATACTTTATTAAAAAAATATGTACATTTATCATGCCCAATCTTACTAAAACTTAATAACTATGGAAATCCCTAAAATTTCATCATCTTTCATTCAACAACCTAAATGTTTCATTTATGCAAAATGATAAAAAATGGGTGTGTGTTGAAATACCACTTCAAGTTACCGATATACGTGTTTGGGCTGCGCTAACTGATCCCAAATTAACGCAACGTTATATGTACAATTGCCAGTTGCACTCTTCTTGGGAAGTGGGTAGTGATGCCATTTGGAAAGAAGAAAAACCAGATGGAACATTCATAACCCACGTTCGCGCAAAAGTGTTAGAGTTTAGTGCACAAACAAAGCTCCGATTTTTAATTTTTCATGAGAATAAAGAATTTGGAGCATTTGAGTCAGAACTTAAGTTTACGATCCTTAAACAAACTTCTGGAGTTGTATTGAAAATCGAGCAAGGCGATTTTTCAAAACTACCCAACGCTATTCAAAGTTATGATGATTGCTTGATGGGTTGGAATTATGTTAAAAAAGATCTTATTACGACCATCGAAAAATTTACTTAAAATCAATTATAGGCCTAGACTTAAATCAACTTTAGCCTGAACCTCATTCTTGTGTTTTTAACATAAAATAATAATTTAAAAATTCAATAATCAATAATTTGACTTGTGTACCTTTAGTGTGTTATGCGGAATAATGGCTTGTTTTTTTTATTAATTGTTTTGATACTTCATCCATCCCAAAACTGGAGCCAAGAGATTCGAGGCCTGAGTTTTGTAGGCACTCGAGATCGAGTTAACAAACAACACCTTATTCCCATAAAAAAAAGTGCTGCTAATTGGGTTGCACTTATGCCATATGGCTATATGAAATCGGCCCAGAGACCTATGGTTTCGTTTAATGTATCATGGCAATGGGAGGGAGAAACTAAGAATGGAATCGAACAAGCTGTTCCTTTTTTTGAAAGAGAAGGGATTTCGGTAATGCTCAAGCCTCATATATGGATTAAAGGGGGCGTATTTACAGGAACTATTTCATTTGAATCTCCTGAAGAGTGGGATCAATTTCAAGAATCTTACCGAAAATTCATCTTACATTTTGCTCAGGTTGCGGAAGAAACAAAAATTCCGATGCTTTGTATTGGAACTGAATTGCAGTCCGTGGTTGCTAACAATCCTGAGTATTGGAGACAATTGATTCGTGAAATCAAACAAGTTTATTCAGGTAAGTTGACTTATGCTGAGAATTGGGACCAATTCCAGAATGTGCCTTTTTGGGATCAGTTAGATTATGTTGGTATCGATGCTTATTTTCCTTTAAAAACATCTAGCCCTACTGTAGCAGTATTGACTGAGCTTTGGAAGCCATATGTTGAGAATTTAAAAGGATTTTCTGAAAAACACAACCGAAAGATACTGTTCACTGAAATGGGTTATCGCAGCATAAATCTACCTACTTCCAAACCTTGGGATTATAGTTTACGTGACCAACCCTTCAATGGACAAACTCAGGCAGATGCCCTAGAAGCACTTTTTGAAAGTTTCGAAAACAAGTCTTGGTGGGCAGGCGGTTTTATTTGGAAATGGTTTCCTGATTACGCTAATTCTGGCGGTACTTCGGACACCACTTTTTCGCCCCAAAATAAGCCAGCAGAAACGGTCATTGGCCGTTACTTTACAAACTGGCAATAGTATTTGTGTAGTGAAGTGGGAGGTTTTCCTAGGGCACGTAAAACATGAATCATCATAAAATGAAATTGTAATCGAATTACTCCATTTTCTTTAAACCGACGTGAGGAAGTGATTACTTCTTGAGGCAAAACACAAAAAGAATACTGTTTGTATATTCGGTCAATAAGCTCACCATCTTCACAAATGGTGTAATCCTCATTAAATCCATTGAGGGAATTGAAGAGTTTTTTTTGAATGAATAAAGATTGATCCCCTCCGCGACAATAGCGATTGTTAAAGCGACTGGCATGAGCCGCAATATTTAATGCCCAATGTTTACTTGAGAAACGTAATCGAAAGGAACCGGCTTTGATGTTTTTTATATAGGCCTGATGAATGATTTCATCGAAACCCTTTGGGGGTCGAGTATCTGCATGCAAAAAATATAAAACCTCTGAGGAAGCAATTTTAGCGCCCTCGTTTTGTTGATGTGCTCTCCCTTTTTGGGATTGAATTAAAGTAATCCCTTCTTTTTTCTCAAGCCATTCATAACTTCCATCTGTGCTTCCGCCATCTACAATAATAACTTCGTTACGAAAAACACTCAGATCTTTTAAGGTGGTGAGTAGTTCTTCGAGTTGTTCGATCTCGTTTAGTACGGGGATTATAATGGATAAATATGCTTTATTCATTCAGGCTCCAATCGTATTCTTGGTACTTTATTTTAGCTTTATCCTTAAAGGGTTTTTGCGAATATTTCTGAATGAATACAATGCGTTCTTTCTTGCTTCCAAAATCTTTGGAAAACCATAAAAATATTTTTGATAAGCCAATATTCTTTTCTGTAATCTCATTTTTAGAGATGTCATTTATAAAAAGAGCAGTAGCTTCTTCGAGTTGTTTTTGAACTTTAGAAGCTCGAAACGCTTCATTTGATAATTGTGGGCAGGAGGCAGAAGCGCAATTGATTGCAAAATGTATTCGGGGATCCCCCATTTTCCTTAAAACCTTATGCTCAATGTCGTTCAGAGTCATGGTGTTATTGGGTAGGTTTAAACTTTTACTATCCCATGGATCTTTAATGTCTCGAATGCTTTTTAAAGGATAATTGTCCAAAATTAATTTTACAGTTACCGCATTATATGCATTGATGAAATAAGCTAGAGAGTCATTTTTATCCCAATAACTAGCTGGCGGTTTATTTTCAAGAAGTTGAATATACTTATCTAAATCATTTTGATTTTTCTTCCAGCTACTGTAGTCTACATTTCCATCATCATCTACATATTTCTGGAGTAATACATTCCAGCTGGCATGCATTCCTTTGTCTTGGTTCTGAGTTTGGTCAAAATGGATTTCTGGGCTTGTAAGGCCGAGAGTAATTAATAAAGTAATAAGTAGGGTTTTCATTGTTTTGGGGTTTAGCAACAACCACCTCCATCATAGTGAAAAGTAGATTCACTGATGAAGATATCGTCTCGATTAATGTTCTTTAGATCGCCAGCGGTTTTATCACAAATTGCAATGGGCTGGTTTTGTAGCAATACGTGTCCTTTTTTATCATCAAAAAAATCTTCTCCTCCAAAATAGATTGCAGATTTTCCAGTAAAGATACAAGGGCCATCTTCTGGCATAGGGTCTTTAATAGCGCAGACTTCAACACTTTCAATGTAAATGTGTTCTTCGGTAGCATAGTGCTTGGGATCTAAAATACGATACGGTCTTCTGGCTCTAATTTCAATAGTTCCAAACCCAACATCGGTTAACATTTTTACGTAATCAGCCAATGGGATTGATCCAGAAAGACACAAGGCTCTTAGACGTTCATCCTCTCGAAGTGTTTCGTTCATCGGTTGCTCGCAAGTAGGGTCGCTCATCACTAACCTACCGTGTGGTTTCAGTACGCGATACATTTCTTCTAGGGCTTTTTTTAGCTCCTCCATTTTAAAGATATTGAACAGGCAGTTTTGCGCCGCAACATCAATGCTATTATCTGCTACTGGAAGATTTAAGGCATCTCCTTTTTTAAGAGTCACAAAATCGGATTGGAACCAATCGTTTTGTTTCTCAGCTAGCACAAAATTTTTGCGAGAAGCTTCAAGCATTTCATCGACTACGTCAATTCCAATGACACCTTCTTTTTGTCTAGAAAAATAAGAGAATTGAAGGAGCTCCATACCTCCGCCCACTCCAACATATAGAATTTTGGGATTGTTAACTAAGTCGCGCGGGTGGACAGTAGATCCACAACCATAATTCATTTCTTGCATTATGGTTGGGATTTGAAGTCCCGGAAATTGCCAAATGGGCGTAGTAGTACAGCATAGCCCGACATCGGGTGTTAGTGCAGCTTCTTTATAAACATCTTTAGTTACTTCTAAGTAGCTCATTTTATTTCTAATTTATAAGGATGAAATTATTTTTTTTACTAATATAATCAAAGACTGTTCCGCTTTTTTAGCCATGGCCATTATGTCGGGAATGTCAATAGGTTTTAAGTTGTCGGGATTACAAACATCAGTCAGTACAGAGAAAGCAATACAATCCATTTCGAGTTGATTCGCGACAATCACTTCAGGGACTGTAGACATTCCCACGGCGTCTGCACCAATTATTTTTAGGTAACGATATTCTGCTTTTGTTTCAAGCTGTGGACCAACTACTGCAGCATAGACTCCACTGTGGAGTGTGATGCCATCTTCCGATGCAATTGCTTTTGCCTTTTGAGTCATTTCAGGACAATACGGTTCACTCATGTCAACAAAGCGATTGCCTAGAACATCAGTGCCTTTTTCGGCAAGAGGTGAGCCTCCTTGTAGGTTAATGTGATCTTCGATCAACATAATTTCTCCTTTATTAAAACTTAAGTTGACAGCACCGGCTGCATTACTTAAAATTAGTTTTTGAACACCAAGCGCATGGAGTATTCGAACGGGGTAAGTGATTTCGAAAAAATTGTAGCCTTCGTAAAGATGAAAACGACCTTGGAAGACAAGAACTTTTTTAGAATTAAGAGTTCCGTATATTAATTTCCCACTGTGATACTCTACGGTAGCTACTGGAAAGTGGGGGATAGCATCAAAAAGAATTTCCTTTTCTATTTTTAAATGATCTACCAAATCTCCTAAACCTGTTCCCAGTATAATACCAACTGCACCGGATTCAATTCCTTGATCTTTCAAAAACTGTGTGCTTTCTTCAAGCTGTTGTACCATGGTTGTCATTGGTCGAGTAGGTTTAATAGTTCAGGAAATGTACGAAGGTCTTCGTAATAATCAACATCGTTTTTTGGTTTTAGAAGCGCTACTTTTCGTTCTTTAAAGTCATCCATGGTGTCTTTAAATACAGATGCTGTTCCCCAATTCTTGTTTTTAAAAACTTCGGGCATTAATTGTGAAAGTCCGAGAAGGTAATAGCCGCCATCTGTTGCTGGGCCGATTACAGCTGTATTGGTTTCGAGGGCTATAAATGCCTGATCAATGTCGCTTGATTCAAGATCCCAAAGGTCTGTTCCAATGATTACAATCTGTTCAAAACCTTTTTCAAAGCCATCCCGAAAGGCATTACTCATTCGTTCGCCAAGAGTTTCTCCGTTTTGAATTTTCTTCTCAGAAACTTGTGTGTCCCATGGATCTTCATTCTCAATATAGTCAGAATAATATAGGCTTTTATGGACAGATATTGAGTCAATAGTTTGGGCTGTTTTCTCAATTAATTTTCTAAATATAAAAAGCGCTTTTTCATCACCGATTGATTTTGCTAATCGGGTTTTAACTTTTCCGAGCTGAGGGTTTTTTGTGAAAACTAGAAGTAGTCTTTTGTTCATTTTCAAAATTCTAGGCAATACTTCCTTGACAACTACTTCCTGCGCCAGCTGTACAGCCATAACAATGTTGGGATAAACGAATGTTTCGATCCGAAAGTGCCTCAGTGCTAAATTCGCTAATGTGTGTTGTCGATGCGTCAACTTTTAAGTCCAACATTTGGTTGAAATCGCAATCAAACAGAAAACCTTCCCAGCTTACTGAAATGGTATTGGTACACATGACATTTTCAACTGCCATTGGATTAAAAGCTTCTACGAGAGAATACATATACTCTTCGTAGTTTTCTGAAGCAATAAGGTAATCTAAGAAGCGACTGATTGGAAGATTTGTGATCGAGAAAAGCTGGTTGAATTCGATATCGAAATCTTCTTTTAATGCTTTTTTAAAATCCAATTCCAATGCTTTTTGATCTCCTGGTAAAAACGCACCCGAAGGATTATACACCAAATCCAATTCAAGAGAGCCTTCAGCAATTCCAAACCCTACTTTGTTGAGCATTTGTAATGCTTTAATCGAAGAGTCAAAAACACCATCACCTCTTTGTTTATCTGTCTTGCCTCTTTTGTAAAAAGGGAGCGAAGAAATTACATGAACCTTATGTTTAGCAAAAAACTCAGGAAGATCATGATATTTTTTGTTTGCTAAAATAATAGTCAAATTAGAGCGAACAATAATTTCTTCAACCTTAGTTTTACGAATTTCTTCTACAAACCAACGAAATTCTGGATGCATTTCTGGAGCCCCACCGGTAAGGTCTACGGTTTTGATTGTATTGTTTTGTAGTACAGTCAAAATCTGTTCCATGGTTTCATGGGTCATTATTTCTTTTCTGTCTGGACCAGCATCTACATGACAATGCGAACATACCTGATTGCACATATAGCCTACATTGATTTGCAATATTTCTAATGCAGTAGGACGTACTGGGGGCAAGTTGCTTGATTTTACTTTTTCTTTAAAGGTTGGAAGACTTCCGTCTTTGAAAATTCCACCTGAAAGTATTTCGAGTTGTTTTTCGGTTTGTGCAAGAGAATCTTGTCGAGCTTTTAGGGATTTTATTTTCATATTACATGCTCAATTGATCGTGACGACTCATCATTTGAACTCCATGAACTAATGCAGCTCCTGCTTTAATCGCAGCACCAACATGCACTGCTTCCATCATTTCTTCTTTTTCAATTCCTCTTTGTAAGCCATCTTTTGTGTAGGAATCAATACAATAAGGACATTGTATTACATGAGATACTGCAAGCGCAATTAGAGATTTTTCTCGAGCAGAAAGTGATCCTTCTTCAAACACGCTGTTATAGTAGTCAAAGAATTTAGAACCCAAGACCTCATTCCATTCATTGATTTTACCAAATTTTTTGAGATCTTCGGGTTGATAGTAGCTTTTCTTCATTTTTGATTGGAGTTTGTGTTTATTTAAAAATAAAGATAGACATAAAAAATAAGCTAAGAATGTTTTTGATTATTTGTATGTTTACAATCTTATTACCCTAAATTTTGCACACTATAATATATATTACTACTTTTGCTCATATATTTTTGCTAATACTTTTAAAAGTATTTGTGAATACATCTATGTTTTTTATGTTTCAATTTGAGGACGGTAATTATGAATGGGCAATCCCATTAATCGTGAGTAATTTCATTACGATCTTGCTGATGTTCTTTTTCACGAAAGACCGTTCGCAGCAAGAAATTGCATTCCAACAACAAATTGCAAAACTTGAAGCCCACTCTCTAAGGGCTCAGATGAACCCCCATTTTATTTTCAACGCGCTGAATGGTGTTCAGAGTGTGATGATGCTTCAAGGGGAACAGATGGCAAATAGGTACTTGGGTGTTTTTTCCAAACTACTCCGATTTACTATAGAAATGACGAACAGTGAAATGATTTCGTTAGAAGATGAGCTGGGATACCTGAACTCGTATGTAGAGTTACAGAACATGCGCTTAGAAAATGGAATTGATTTTATGATTGATGTTGACTCTACTGTTGACATAACACAGTGCTTTTTACCAACAATGATGCTTCAGCCTTTGGTCGAAAATGCCATAATTCATGGAGTTTCATCACTAAAAAACACACGTATTATTATTTTAAAAATCGAGCGTGTGAAAAACATTTTGATTTTAAAAGTTGAAGACAATGGTATCGGGAGAAAAGAATCGGCTCTTTTGCGAAAGAATCAAAAAGGCGGCGTGCATAAATCTTTTGCAAATCAAATAATGAAAGAACGGATTGATATTTTTAATTATCTACAAGACACCAAGACTAATTTCTATATGGAGGATGTGTTTCCAAATAAGAAACACAGTGGGACGCGATCAATTTTGACCATCCCTTTTAGAGAAGAAAAAAGCGGCATAATAAATAAATTATAATGGAGAAGTTAAGGGCTATTTTAATTGACGACGAAAAAAACAATTTGGATCTACTTTCGCATTTTGTCAAAAAGTATTGTTTGGATGTTGAGGTTATTTCGGAATGTTTGACCTACCAAGATGCTTTAGTGCAAATTGATGAATTGAAGCCTGATTTGTTGTTTCTGGACATTGTTCTAGACGAGAACACTGCTTTTGATTTGTTGAAAGAAGTTAAGTTTAAGAAATATAAAATCATTTTCACTACGGCTTATGATGAATATGCCATTAAGGCTTTTAAATTCAATACGGCGGATTATTTATTGAAGCCAATTTTGATAGATGACTTGATTGCTGCCGTAGGAAAGATTCATAAAGGTTGGAAGACTAGTGAGTATTTAGATTCATCCCAAATCAGTAATCTTTCTAATTCGGTTTTAGGAAAACATCCGATGAATTTTCTGACTATTTCTGGTTCAGACAGGATAGATTTTATTGATCCAAAAGAAATCATTTACATGCAATCCAATGGACGCTACACGGAATTTATTTTGTGTAACAACAAACGGAAAATTATGGCTTCAAAATCATTAGGAGAATTTGAAGGACTTTTGAACTCTGCCTTATTTTTTAGAATTCATAATACCTACATCGTGAATCTTTCTCATTTACTAAACATTAACAAGAAGTCTGGAAACTATTGTGAAATGAGTAATGGAGATGCTTTACCTATTTCAAGAAGGCGGTACGAAGGTTTGATGAAATATTTGAGGAATACGTAAATTACAAAAAACCATAAACTAAATAAATCCTACCACTTATCCCCAAATCACACCAATTAGCTGTTTTGTTCTATTTTAAATTATATGAATAGAGTAATTTTAAGATAAATAATATTTTTATGCTGATAACTGGAGTATGGTTAACGACCCGTTCTAATTACAAAAAGAACCATTTATTTTTCAAATCATGGAGTTGGAGTAGTATAAAAGTTCAGCCCATTTTTGAACCATTAGAAGCTGTCTTGGTTCTTAAGCAAAGTAACCTTGATTTCGTTTTTGTAGAAGATGAATTTCTTGACTTAGCTGGATCAGCCTTCCCTATGAAAAGCCTGGAGATACAAACTCCTTGGGTTATTAAAATGTGCTCAAACGAGCCAAGTAAGCTTAAAAAAAATGATACAGTATGTTTTTATAAATCCATAGTAAGACCTTTAATTCAAGTTGATTTTGAAGAACTCTTATCGCAAATCATAACATACAAGAAAGATTGTATGTTGAGAGATAAATTAGATTCCAAAAGATTGTTTACAGTTCCAGACACTGAAGACACTACAATTGTTCCAGTAATAAAAATTAAAAACCTGTGCTACATCAGAAAAAAAAGTGATGGTACTTTAGTTCAATTTGATAATGGAGTCCTTTATAAT
>PXYQ01000076.1 GCA_003023645.1 Candidatus Arcticimaribacter sp.
TGCTCTTGAGGAGATTCCTTGAGTTGCGTGAGAAATTGCTAAAGCATTGTTTCCAGAAGCTAAAGCATAACGAGCAGCTAAAGTATGAGCAGCTTCTGCCCAAGTTCCACCTTCTAGTCTAGCTCCACCGTAACCAGCAGCAATAGTAGCAGCGCCAACTTTGGTAATTCCAGATTCAATTAAACTAATCCCTCCGGCTACTACAGTTGCTTGCGCATCGTAAGCTGGCTCAGGAAATTCATTAGGTTGCACTGCTTCGCTAAATGGAACGTCTCCGTAAAGAAGTGCCATATCTGCAAACATTGTTCCCTGAAGAATTTCAGCAATACCCCTGATTAGGTCAGAAGCACTATCATCATTGATGATAAGTTGTGCGTTATTGATACCAGCAATGTAGGTATCATTCCACATGTCATTATAGTTTCCACGGTTAGGAGAGTAGGTGTTTAATGTCAAGTACTGACGGTCACCACCACTCATTTGGTTACTGAAAACAGCAGCATAACGAGCATTGTTACTTCCCATGTGTTGCATAAGTGCTAATTGTACCTGACCGATAATAAGGTCAGAAGAAGCAACTACAAATGCATTCGGATCATCATTCAGATCCTCTGTATAGCTTTCACAGCTAGCTATTGCTAGTACCGCGAAAATCGGTAATATAAATTTGTATAGTTTCATAGTTGTTTTTTTTAAAATCCAATTCTAAGTGTAGTGATAAATGAACGTGTTCCAGGATTACTGAAATATTCTAACCCTCTACCTCTTGAAGCTCCTGTTAAGTTATTTTCAGGATCAAATTCCGTTATATCAGACCAGGTATACAGGTTTCTTCCTGAAACGGATAGATTCATTGTGCTAATTCGAAGGCTTTCAATTAATTCTGGAGCAAATTTGTAAGTAAGTGTAATCTCTCTTAGTTTAATCCAAGAAGCATCCATTATGAAAGGTTCACCTACATCACCAAATCCACCACCATTAGTTGTCCACCATTCAGAATCAATAGCAACTGGTTGACCAGGTGCAAACTCTTTAATGTATCCACGGAAAGACTCTCCATTTTCAATCGGTGCTCCTGCAGCATTTACAATTCTACCACCGGTATTATTGACGGTCAAAGCTCCAGTATCAGCATGAGTACCCATGTAGTTTAATACACCATAAGTCCCATTCCACACATCATTTCCTTGAGATGTTTCAAACATAGTAGATAAAGAGAAATT
Source organism: Candidatus Arcticimaribacter sp. (assembly GCA_003023645.1). Lineage (GTDB taxonomy): Bacteria > Bacteroidota > Bacteroidia > Flavobacteriales > Flavobacteriaceae > Arcticimaribacter. Next base: position 1,224 of record PXYQ01000076.1, read on the forward strand.
CTTGTAATCTACATTGATACCAAGACCTGCACGGTAGTCAGGATTAGGATCACCTACACCAACTTTCTTTTCAGCAGCAGCATTAGGAAAACCATTTGCATTTAATATATAATTACCAGAAGCATCACGATCGTAAACACCACTTCTAAGTACACCGAAAGGATATCCTTCTGCAATACCAGATGAAGTAGATGTAAATCCATTAAGGATAAAATACGAACTACCTGCTAAATCGGTTACAATGTTTTTGTTTTGAGTAAAACTTCCGCTAAGATTTATATTCAAATCTTCACCTCTAAGTACATCCACTTTAAAGTCAATTTCAAGACCTTTGTTAGTTACCGTAGCTGCATTCTGTAAAGAAGAGCTAAAACCAGAAGATGGAGTAGTCGGCAGTGCCAAAATAACACCACTAGTTTCATTGTCGTAGTAAGTTACCCCTAGAGTAACTTTGTTGTCAAACATACGTACATCAACACCAAATTCAATCTCAGTTTTTCTTTCTTCGACTAAGTCAGGGTTTCCACGAGTTGAAGATTGAGTAAAAGGATTTCCGTAAAGAGAACCTTCTAAACCATCACCCCAGCTAGATGAAATTCCACCAGGGCCAAATGTAGTAGAAGTCGCATAAGGACTAGCTTCAATTCCTACTTCACCATATCCAATTCTGAATTTACCAAAGTTTAAGAAATCAGCATTTACTAAATCTGTAAATTTGTATCCAAAAGAAGCACTAGGGTAGAAGATAACACCAGCTCCAGGCAAAGTAGATACGCGTTCTCCACGACCAGTAAATTCTAACAAGAAGTTGTCATACAATTCAAGATTGATAAGTCCGTAAACACCACTTTTAGTAGTGAATGAAGTAAACCCAGAAGGAGTAGAGTTTAAACCGGTAGTATTACCAGGATTAAAGTAAATCTGATCTGGATTTGTGAAGTTAGCTTCAAAAGCACTAAGTCTTCTATAGTTGTTTTCAAACTGTTGGTAACCTACAACATAGTTAATGCTAATATCATCTGTAATAGTGTTGTCACCTGTAACGAATAAGTTCAACTGAGAGTTTTTCTCTGTGATACGATCTTCACCCCAAATACCATTGTTTCCACTACCAGCAGAACCTGCAGGTTGGTAATCAGTACGATTATCTTGATAGAAATCAACACTATAACGAGCAACAAGATTCAAGAAACCTAATTTATAGTTCACCTCAGGTGCAAAAATAAATCGATCAACCGTGTTAACATTCTGTTGTTGATTCATTGTCCAAATCGGGTTGTTGTATGTTGGAGCAGCGTAGTTAAATGATCCACTTGCGTTGTCAAACGTTCTGTAAGAACCTGTTGGACGACGGTAACTTCTATGAGAATTTGGAGTAACTGAAGTTACACCGCCAGAAACTCTGTAGTTAGTTCCTTGCCAGTCACGAATATCAAAATCAGGAGAAGTTCTTAAGTAACCTAAGTAAAGGCCATTTAAGTTAGATCCCGTTTGTACTCTATTAGAGTCGATACTTGTGTATGAAGATGAAATTTTAAATAACAGATTTTCATTAGCCTGAGTTGTATTATTTAATTTCAAAGTAGTTCTCTTATAATCAGAGTTACCTTTCATAATACCATCTTGATCGTAGTTAGCAAAAGAAAGGTATGTTCTAGACTTTTCATCGCTGTAAGATAAGTTTACAGAGTTTTCATATGTATAACCATTTCCAAATACAGCATCTCTGTTTGTTTGGTTGTAAATAGTTTTGTTGTTCTTAGTAGTAATACTACCAATTCTTCTCCCGTCAGGAGTTTCAAAGTAACCACCAGAAAAATCATAATCATCAGCACCACCGGCACGAAGAGAAATTTCATCTCCGTAGGTTACAGAAGTAGATTGGTTGTAAAAACCTACACCAGGTGATCCAGACCAAATACCATCAAATCCTTGTCCCCATCTGCTTTGTTTGTTCCATTCAGCATTAATTTGATCTACAGAAATCGCAGACTTCACATTAACACTCCAACCTTTACTGTCAGAAGAACCTCTTTTAGTTTCTATAACTAATACTCCATTCGCAGCACCAGTACCGTAAATTGCAGCAGCAGAAGCTCCTTTAATTACAGTAACCGAAGCTATATCTTCTGGGTTAATATCATTCAAACGTGATTGTTGAACAACTCCACCAGTACTTCCACCAATGGCAGAATTAGAAATAATTGCACCATCCAATACGATCAATGGAGAGTTGTCCCCGTTGATTGTGTTTTGACCACGCAGTTGAATGTAAGCTCCAGAACCTGGATCTCCCGAGTTACGAGTAATGTTTACACCAGATGTTTTTCCGGATAAACCTTGAAGAACACCAGACTCACCAGAACGTTGTAATTGTTCGATTTCAACTTTGGTTGTAGAAGAAAGATCATCGTCTTTTTTCTTTTCTAACCCAAGAGCTGTAAGTACAATCTCGTCTAGCTCGTTATCAGCTTCAAGAGAAACACTGATTGCATCTGATGACCCAACAGTAGACTCCATAGTTTGATAACCAATAAAGCTGATTTCTAGAACAGCGCCTTCAGTAACTTCGATAGAATAGTTCCCATCAAAATCAGTGCTAACTCCGTTACTAGTGCCTTGTTCTACAACAGATGCTCCTGGTAGTGGAATTCCACTATCATCGGAGACTACTCCTGTTACTGTCTTTTGTGCCATAGCAGTGAATGCAAGAAGCATCATCGCCGACGACATTAGTAATAGTTTTTTCATATACATATATATAGTTAATAATAATTATCACACGAAAATATAACTTTTATGGAATATTAACATAATTTTAAGTATTTATTTATCAAAAATTTACTTTGGTTACTGAAACCGACATGACAATTGATGATATCATATTTTATTTATTCCAAAATACTTTTATTTTACAACTATAAAAATGGCACTATATTTTTTTGTTAGTTGTTTGGTTTTTTGTTATTTACGTGTTTTTACAGTGTATTTAAATGCTATCACCAATTGGTAGACCCTTTTATTCAAAAGAAATTCCGTTCTTCCACAGATTAAAATATTTATTTTATTTTTAATAAAAACTATTTCATGAAATTAACGCTACCCTTTGCTTGTAAATTAATTTTATTTCTTGGACTTTTTGTAGGTTGTGCCGGTGCACCCAAAGTTCTTTTTAAAGAAGCAGTCGATACCGAAACTAAACCAATCCGTTATCAGGATAAACGAACGTTTACATTTACCGATTCGGACGTGTCTTTTTCCAATCAGTTTGAAGGAGCCCGATTGAATGCGGTTGATCAGCTAAACGATAGTATTTTTATACTAACAATACTCCCAGAAAATGAACCCATCAATCACAGTCCTTATTATGCATTTGATGTTTGGAGTTCTTCGCCCAAAGAAATTACCCTTAAATTCAAATATCCCGAGCAATACAAACATCGGTATGTTCCTAAAATTAAATCAAATGGAGTTTGGTCAGTTGCCGATTCTCTTGCTTTTCAATTCGATGAGAACTTCAGTTCTTTAAAACTTCAAACTAACCCTATAGCCAAAACTATTTCGGGACAAGAATTACATACAAGTAGTGTTGTTTATTCTTGGGTAAACGAGTTAATTAAAGGTAAAGAAAGTTTTGTGCGATCCAAAACAATAGGCAAGACGAAGTTAAAACGGCCTTTTGTGGTTTTGGATATATATAAAGGTACACCTGAAAATAAACCCGTACTTGTTTTGTTAACAAGACAGCATCCACCAGAAGTTACGGGTTACTTTGCTTTTCAAGCATTTTTATCAACAATACTTGAAGAAAACAAATTAACAGCAAGCTTTTTAGAACACTACAGAATTCTTGCTTTTCCATTAATGAATCCCGATGGAGTTGATCTTGGACATTGGAGGCATAATGCTGGAGGTGTAGACACCAACCGCGATTGGTCTTTTTATCATCAACCAGAAATAAAGACAACAGTAGATTATATCACGCAGGTACTCAAAAAAAACAATTCGAGACTTGTATTAGGGCTAGACTTTCATTCTACGTGGTATGATGTTTTTTACACCAATAAAGAACGCGAGTCAACTGCGTTTCCACAATTTTTACCCAAGTGGTTTTCAGCCTTAGAGCAGAACATTCCCGATTATATAGTCAATGAAAAGTCAAGTAACAGCACTAAACCGGTCTCTAAGGGTTGGTTTTTATATGGGCACAATGCCGTTGGAGTTACCTACGAAATTGGAGATGATACACCTCGAGATCGGATTCAATTGATCGGGATGGAATCTGCAAAGGCAATGATGCAAATTTTGGAAGAGTAAAAGTTTACTGTTCTAAACTTTTAAGAAAGGCGATTAATTTCTCCTCCGACTTAATTTTTTTGATTCCTTTGGACTTTAAAACATCTTCTGAGCGAAGTTGTTTGCGAATGCTTTTCATTTTCAAATCAATTTCGTTGGGTAAACTATTCCCTTCTGCCAAATAAAAAGACGGAACATCTCTGAAGCGTGGAGCAATATCTTTATCTAATGAAGTTTTTGCTAACCTACCCTCGGAGAGTTTCTTTTTGTCTTGTCGATATAATTGATAATTTTTCCCTTTAAATAGAATAATCAAATAGCCATCCGTCGTTTCATCTTTTTTATTCGTGAAGGTTTTGTACTGATAGGTCTTATTATTAAAGGTTGCACGTAAATTTTTGTCTTTTAAAAGAGCTTCTTCAGAAACTTCTTGTGTTGTGTTTTTTCCGATCTCAATTTCATCGTTATAACCATTGTATCGCAGCAACAAATTTGCGTTTTCTTTTTCGTTTTCTCGCTCAACTTTTGCAAGAACAAAGGTTTCCATTGAATACGGACTTCCCGATATTTTGGATATATCCATTGTTCTCATGTTGTTCTTTTGAACAATGATTTTAACTATTTCAAAATTTTTGCCGTTGTTCAAATTGAAATTTTCTTGACTGTAAACTGAGAAAGTAAAAAGAAGAAATATAGATGTTGTTTTAATATAGTGCATGTGTAAATATAAGGAAAAGATATGAAATCTTGTTTTATGTTTTTTGATCTCAAAAGAAATGGAAGTCAATCTTAGTTTATCTTTGCCGTAATATTAGCAGACCGATTATGTCAGTAGCATCTTTTATTGAAAAAGTCAACCAGCTTGCTTTAGCGGGAACTCCATTCTTTTTCTTAATCGATTTTGAGAAAAAGAAGCCCCTTGTCTATTCTTTTGAAGAGGCAGCAAAAAAAAACATTCTGTTTGATATTCGAGGATTTCGAAATTACAGTTTGCCAAAACCCAAAAGTAACGCACACCAAATTGTACCCATGCAACGTTCAGAAGAACGCTACAAAACTGCTTTTGATCAGGTACAAGTTCACCTCAATCGAGGTGATAGCTATTTGGTTAATCTCACTTTTCCGACTCCAGTCTCATTCAATGGGAATCTTAAAGATCTTTTTCACTACGCTCAAAGCCGATATAAAGTGTTATTCAAGGATCAGTTTGTTAGTTACTCTCCAGAATGTTTTGTAAAAATCAAAGGGAATACCATTTATTCGCACCCAATGAAAGGGACAATCTCCACGGCAATTCCAAATGCAGAACAACGCGTCTTGGGAAACCCAAAAGAAATAGCTGAGCATGCTACCATTGTAGACCTTATCAGGAATGATTTATCATCCTACGCCAGTAAGGTTCGAGTCAATCGTTTTCGTTACATAGAGCAGATAAAAGTACAGGCGGAGAGCCTACTTCAAGTGAGTTCTGAGATTGAGGGTACATTGAAAGACGACTGGAGAGCAAGCCTAGGAAATCTTTTGTGTGATATGCTTCCGGCAGGATCCATATCGGGGGCTCCAAAATCTAAAACTTTAGAAATCATCCGATCCGTTGAAACGGATTCCCGTGGATATTATACTGGTGTTTATGGTTGTTTTGATGGGCAAAACCTAGATAGTGCGGTCGCCATTCGCTTTTTAGAAAAACAAGAGAATAACTTTTTCTATCGAAGTGGAGGAGGAGTTACCTCACAGAGTAGTTGTAAAGAAGAATATCAAGAACTTTTAGATAAAATATATGTACCCACTCTTTGAATCCATTCGTGTGGAAGGAGGACAGGCACACCTGCTTCACTACCACCAAGCTCGTATTGAGCGTTCCTACCGTCAACTTTTTCAAAAGAAATGTCCTTGGAAACTGATAACGATGCTACCAGAGCTTCCTACTACCGGTTTACACAAATTACGTTTCCTTTATAACAAGCGTGCCTTTTCTTTTGAAATAGCTCCTTATGAAGCTCGAAAAATAGAATCTTTAAAATGTGTTGAAATCAACACCTACAATTACGATTTAAAATTCACTGATCGTTCTGGGATTGATCAGGCCTTTGCTTTACGAGGGGACTGTGACGATGTTCTGATGACCAAAAACGGTTTTTTGACCGATACGTCTTATTGCAACATTCTTTTGTTTGATGGAACTGATTGGGTTACACCTGAAAAACCTTTGTTTGAAGGGGTGCAACGAGAGTATTTGTTGGACCAAAAAATGGTTAGGGTAGATTCGATTCATAGGAGGGATTTGCATCTCTTTATTGAATTTCAATTGATCAATGCTTTAAATCCGTTTGAAAAGAATTGTTTTTGTTTTGTTAATGGAATTAAATAAAAAACCCACCTTAAAAAGGTGGGTTTTAAATATTAATTAAACTAAGTTTTAGTTGTGTATCGGTGTCGCTACAAACTGATCAACATATCCTGGGAAATTAGCATTTGACGCTTCTTCAGAAGAAGGATAAATAAATCGCTGTGGAATCATTGTAGTGTTACTACTTTTGATTGGCACACCAATAAAATTATCAGTACGTAAAACATCCTGATAAGTAGGTAATCCAATTACAGAACAAAACTTCTCTAATAAGATTTCCATTTTCATTGCATCAGCAACTGTGTGACCATCGTTAGCTATTCCACCAGTTTGGAAGTCAGCCTCAACATATGCATCATATGTAGAACTAAATTTCGAAGCGTTGTGTGCACGAACACTGTTCAATGCAGCTAATTTTGCTGAATTTGACGTAGCCGTCTCTGCGATAATCAATTGAACTTCAACAAAAGAGACCACAGGGAAAGAAGCCTTTTGTGCAGCAAAACCACCTGTAGAAGTGTTTAAGCTTAAACCGTTCGCTGCAACGTAGTAGTTGTAACGAGCAGTTTCATCTGTCTTTGCGTTTCCTTTGTAAGAAACATCAGTAGAATTCAATAATTGAGCCATGTAGCTGTTTTCCATTTTCAAATAATCAGCACGCTGCTCAACTTCAAACTGCCAGAATAAGTTCTCACCGTAGTTCGCAGTTGAATGTATAATACTCCAGTCGTTTGCTTCACTAGAAAAATTAGCTGCAACAGCAGAAGCATTAGCATTGGTCATGTCACCAAGAGCAAGATAGTATCTCGCTTTTAATGCATTTCCAACTTGTGCCCATGTGGAAGAAGTTTCAAAAACATTGTTTTCAGCACTACTGCTTCCAGCCTTTGCAACACCATCAGTAATCATGGCAATTGCTCCTTTAATAACAGCACTTTGTCCTTCGTAAGCTGGACTTGAGAATTCTGAATTATTCACCTCACTAAAAGGAATATCTCCAAAAACTAAAGCGGCTTCTGCAAAATGATATCCTTCTAAAATCAATGCTTGTCCTTCAGCTACAGCATTTCCACCATCAATTGCTTTAGCTTTAGCAATTTGAATTTGTGAAACACCTCTTTGGTAAATATCTTCCCAAAAATTTTCATAGGTAGTAGAAAGTGTAGAGTAACCGTTAAGTGTACCGTACTGACGGTCAACTCCAGTAAACTGATCTGTAAAAATCCCACTGATACGAGCTGGCTCAGCTTCTGCAATAGAAGCTACGTTTAACATGGAGTGGTTCAATATTAAACTGAGGGGTGAATCTGTAAATTGATTAGGGTTGTCATTTAACCCTTCAACAGAACTTTCACACGATAGTAAAAGAAGACTTGTTGCAATAAAGAATGTTATTTTTTTCATTTTTTTCATTTTTAGGATTAGAAATTAAGTTTTAGGTTAAGTAAAACACTCTTTGTCCCTGGGTTAGTAAAGTAGTCTAATCCTCTACCTTTTGATGCACCAGATAAGTTAACTTCTGGGTCAACACCAGCGAAATCTGTGAGCAAGAATAAGTTTCTTCCAGAAACACCAATTTGTCCAGACTTAGCTTTTAGTGCACCAAGAATTGATTCTGGTAAAGTGTAGTTTAAAGAAATCTCACGTAGTTTGATCCAAGATGCATCCTTAACGAATTGCTCATCTAAATCACCAAATCCACCACCATTAGTTCGGTACCAGCTTTCTTCAAGAGCTACTTGTCCGCCACCGAAGTCACCAATATTCCCTCTAAAGGTAGTTCCAGCAGGAATTACATCTGAACTATTGTAGATTGGAAGATCAACTGGAGCTACACTTTCGTTAGCTGTATCTGGGTGAATACCGAAGTAGTACAACACTCCTTGTGTACCTCCCCACATGTCGTTTCCTTGAGATGTTTCAAACAAGAAAGATAAGTTGAAGTTTTTGTAATCGATGTTAGCACCTAAGCCAGCTCTGTAGTCTGGGTTTGGATCTCCAATCACTTTTTGTTCATCATCAATTAGTGGGAAACCACTGCTATCTGTAGCAATTGATCCGTTAGCGTTTCTTTCGTATGCACCACCGAAGATAGCTGCAAATGGATCACCTTCTTTAACAACAGAACCTGTACTTGTAAATCCATTCAAAATAACACGACTTACATCTGGAAGACTTTCAACAATGTTTTTGTATGCTGTAAAGTTTGCAAATAAATTCACAGACAAATCTGAACTAGAAATAAGGTTATAGTTGAAGTCTAATTCAATCCCTTTGTTAGAGATTTCAGCAGCATTAGCATAACGCTCTGTAAAACCTGTAGATGGAGGAGTTTCAAGCCTTAGAATTCCATCTTGCCATTAGTCTATGATTTTGAGTTTAGCAAAACGTAATAAGAGTTTTTTATCTC
>PXYQ01000077.1 GCA_003023645.1 Candidatus Arcticimaribacter sp.
GTTTGGCCGTAGCTATGGTTCTTAAATAGTTTGTTGAATAAACAGCATCGAAAGTTACATTATCAAAAACGGAACTCCACCTCAGAGCACGTTGGTGACCGAGATCCGTTAACTCTGGATTGGAATTGGTTTTATCCGATCGGTCTTTCTCCGCATGTCGGACCAGATAATAGGTGGTTACTTCTTGTGCATAAGAGTTAAAAGAACAAAAAAGAAGTACGAATACTACCACTAATTTTTTCATGTGATTTTTATTTGAGGTTCAATAATAGTGTGCTATTTAAATTCCTTATCGTAATACACTGTTGCATCTTGAATTAATTCAGTCATGATTTTTTGCTCCAAAGCAATTCGCTTTTCATCCCAATCTAGATAATGAATGCAATCTCGTAGAATGATTTCCATAAATTGAGTAACGCTATCGATGTCAAAATATAATCGTGCGGTTCTACGAACAAAGAAATCTGCAAGACCATTGGTCATCTCGTGCTGTATACAATACCACAATTCGGCACGAATGAGTTGCTCTTGCGTTGACCCTTCTTTAAAAGTAGGTTTCTTGTCAAGAATTAAATCTGCATTTTTTCCGTATGTTGTACACAGATACCAAGACATATAGGGGTCGGTTATCTCCATTTCGGCTAACTGTCCTTTCAACTCATCTTGATAAGCAACAACTTCTTTACTTGTTTTAATAGCGGGTGTTACCAGCGGAATTTTTTTAGTGAACGATCGTTTGAGCTTACTCTTTTGAGAAGCCGTCAACTGTTTTGAAACCGCAGCAAGAACTCGATCAGCCATTTTACGATAACCTGTTAACTTTCCACCAGCGATAGAAATTAAGCCACTTTTTGAGAGGAATATTTCGTCTTTTCTGGAGAGTTCAGAAGGATCTTTCCCTACTTCATGAATCAACGGTCTTAGGCCAATCCAATTAGACTCAATATCCTCTAAAGTTAGATTAAGTCCTTGAAAGGTGTGGTTGGTTGCCTTCAACAAATATTCCGCATCAGTTTTCGTTGCTACAACCCGATTCAAAGTTCCGTAATAATTGGTATCTGTAGTTCCTACATAAGTTGTTTTTCCACGTGGAATTGCAAAAATCATTCTCCCATCTTCAACGTCAAAATATACCGACTGTTTGATAGGTAGCTTATCATAAGGAAACACAATGTGTATGCCTTTGGTAAGGTGTAGGAATTTATTATTTATTGAATTATCTTTTTTACGAACGGTATCTACCCATGGTCCAGCTGCCGAAACATAAGCGGTACCTTTTATTTGAAATGTATTCCCGGTATTATGATCGGTACAGTTGAGTTTTTCTATCCTTGCGTTCGCATCATAATCCAATGAATTCATCTCGCAATAATTGAGTATTGTAGCTCCAAATTCGTTTGCTTTCTTAAGGATTTCCAGAGTTAGCCTACCATCGTCAGTTCGATATTCTGCATAATATCCACTCCCTAAAACAGAATCTTCGTTAAGTAGGGGTTCTTTGAGTAGCGTTTTCTTTTTCCCCAGCATTCTTCTCCGGTCTTGACCGCCCACGTTGGCTAATAAATCATAAACCTTGAGTCCAATAGAAGTCATCCACTTGCCATAGGTTCCTCCTTTTATAAGCGGTAAAAGCATTTTTTCAGGAACGACCAGGTGAGGTGCTAGTTTGTGAACAATGGCTCGCTCAGAGCCCGATTCACGCACCAAGCCGATTTCAAATTGTTTAAGGTATCGTAAGCCTCCATGAATCAGTTTGGTTGACTTATTACTTGTCCCAGATGCAAAATCATTTTTTTCGATCAAACACACATTCAGTCCTCTTGAAGAAGCGTCCAAAGCGATTCCGGCTCCAGTAACCCCTCCACCAATAATGATTAAATCAAAATGTGTTGTTTTTGTTTTATGGAGTTGTTCCTCTCGATCTAGGATCGAAAAACGTTTGACTACTTTTTGAGTTTTCTTCTTCATTCTATTTATTTTCACTCCCTCGCGGAACTCAACTACAAGGTAGTCAATTAGCGAATTGAAAAGGAAAAGCTAATGGACAAATATGTGCTGTCTTTTTATTGCTGACTTCTGTAATATTGTTCCCACTCCCAAGACGAGCGCATCATTTCGTCAATTCCTTTTTGAGCTTTCCAACCCAATTGCTTTTCTGTTCGTTCAGTTGCAGCATAGAGTGATGCAATATCTCCTGCTCTTCTATCCGTTAGTTTGTAATTCAATTGTACTTGTGTAACAGATTCGAACGAATGGATTACTTCAAGAACCGAATAGCCTTTTGCTGTTCCTAAGTTAAAAACCTCTAACGGGCTTTCTTGTTTTTGTTCTAAAAGTCTTTTCAGTGCAACAACATGTGCTTGTGCCAAATCTACTACATGAATATAATCGCGAATAGCTGTTCCGTCTGGAGTTGGATAGTCGTTCCCGTAAACCAATAATTGCTCTCGAACACCCGCAGCAGTTTGAGTTATATAAGGCATTAAATTGTTTGGAATTCCCGATGGTATTTCGCCAATAAAGCCCGAAGCATGTGCTCCAATAGGGTTGAAATAACGTAGGGATATTGCAGAAAAGTTTAAGTCAGACTTGGTAAGGTCTTCCAGTATTTCTTCGCCAATTTTCTTAGAATTTCCATAGGGAGATGAAGCACGTTTCAGTTCACTTTCTTCGGTAACAGGCAGATGATCTGGATCTCCATACACCGTAGCTGATGAAGAGAAAATAAATTTATTGATCCCGTTTTCCCGTTGAGCGCTAAGGGTATTGATTAGTGCGTACAAATTATTTTGGTAGTATTTCAGGGGGTCCAAAACCGATTCTCCTACGGCTTTATGCGCAGCAAAATGAATCACCGCGTGTGCGTCTTGATGCAGTTTGAAAAGAATATTGGTTTCCTTGGCGTCCGATAAATCGAGTTGTACAAAAGCAGGGCGAGTTCCAGTAATTTGTTCTATACGATCCAAGGATACTTCCGTAGAGTTGGATAGATTATCAAAAACAAGCACATCGTATCCATTTTCGATCAATTCAATAACCGTGTGGGATCCAATATAGCCGCAACCGCCTGTGACAATTATTTTTTTTCTCATAAGACAAAACTACTTGAATTTTCTGAATTAGTATGGGATGGCTAATTCGATATAAAGGTAGAGTCGAAATTAAAGCATTATTGTCAAACATAAATGGGACCTATCTGCTTAAGAGCGCTTTGCTTTCAAAAACCTTGATAAATTTATAATATCTGATATTATTCGCACTCAAAAAGGTATATTCTTAATAAATTGTAACAGCTCCAGAGTCTTTATAGTCATTATAGCAAGAATCTGATTGTTTTCCTAAGGTTTTTTATCCAAAAAGTGTATATTTGAAACAGATTAACATTTTAACATTAAGCTTAGCTTACCGCTATATTACATTAAACCCTTAGGAAACCCTTCAGGAAACTGAAGGGTTTTTTTTTAAAAGATTTTTTAAATGTAAACAAGACTTTACATTTATTTATGTACATTTGTAAAATAAACTTTACATAATGTCAATTAAACTTAACTTTACATGAAAAACACAAAAGAACTTAGACTTTGGACACTTGCCTGGACCCTTTCCATGGCAATAGCAACATTTGGTCCTCAATTTCTATGGAACGAAGAATCAGTTGGTACACTTCTAGCCATAATAGTTAATCTTATTCTTGGAATTCGAATGATTCTCGCAAACAGAAAATTCATTAATAGCGGAGATGAACTACAGAAAAAAATTCATCTCGAATCATTGGGTTTAACCCTAGGTCTGGCAGTAATTGTAGGACTGAGTTATTCGCTACTTGATCAAAAGAATTTAATTTCAGGAGATGCAGAAATTAGTGTTTTGGTTTTATTTATCGGAATTACTTATTTAGTGACAATGACTATAAACAACAGAAAGTACAAATGAAAAATAGATTAAAGATTCTGCGTGCTGAGAAAAATTTAACTCAAGAAGAACTTGCTTTAATCATTGGAGTTTCGAGGCAAACAATAAATGCGATTGAAAAAGAAAAGTTTGACCCCAGTCTACCAACAACTTTTTTAATCTCCCAATTATTTGAGCTTCCTATCGAAAAAATTTTCATTTTTGAGAAGTCAAAAGAACCGGAAAAATAAGATTCCACTTGAAATCTTGTGCAGGCAAATAATTCTTGGTTAACTTGTTGGATACTATTTTAAATGAATAAAATAAATACAATAAGTAAGCTGCCTCTTTTTGAAGGAGCTGAAATCTCATGGTTTGCTCCTCTTTGTGATGGAGATGATGATTTTTTAGGGCATAGAAATCCAGCGTTTAAAAGCAGTTGGGAGAACACATCTGATATTGTAAAAACTGCCGATAGCTTGGGTTTCAGAAATGTTTTGTGCCCTTCTTCTTATCAAGTAGGTCAAGATACTTTAACGTTCGCTTCTGCAATAGCACCACTTACAAAACAGATTAATCTACTTACGGCAATCCGTTGTGGAGAAGTTCACCCACCCATGCTTGCCCGAGCACTGGCTACTCTAGATCATGTTCTAAAAGGAAGGCTAACCATCAACATCATTTCATCGGATTTGCCAGGCACCGAACTCTCTTCTTCGCAACGCTATACCCGTTCAAGAGAAGTTATAGCAATATTAAAGCAAGCGTGGACCCAAGAGGAAATAGATTTCCAAGGGGAGTTCTACCAAATAAAACTTCCTGCTGCTCCTGTAAAACCCTATCAACAAAATGGTGGTCCTCTCTTGTACTTCGGAGGATATTCACCAGATGGGGTAGCGCTTTGCGCTGAACATTGTGACGTATATTTAATGTGGCCCGAAACAGAAGATAAGCTCCAAGGCCTAATGGACAACATGACAAACCAAGCTGCTGGCTTTGGAAGATCTGTTTTATTTGGCCTACGTGTTCATGTAATTGTCCGAGAGACCGAAGAAGAAGCCAAAGCCTATGCACAATATTTAATTTCGGATCTTGATCTAAACCAAGGAGATGAAATTCGAAACCGCGCACAAGACGCAAAATCCTTAGGAGTTTCTAGGCAGTCGGAACTAAGAGATTCAGCTGACGAAGATTATTTTGTAGAGCCTCATTTATGGACTGGAATTGGCTTGGCTCGATCGGGTTGTGGCGCAGCAATTGTTGGAAACCCAGATCAAGTATATGATAAAATTCAACGATATATTAAAATGGGAATACGTTCTTTTATTTTCTCAGGCTATCCTCACAAAAAAGAAGCTGAATATTTTGCAGACCTTGTCTTGCCGCGATTGAAAACGGTTTCTCTGCCTGAAGTTTTGGGTAGAATACCCAAAGAAACTCCTAATACACCTTTAGAAAAAGGACCAAGAATCTAATTTATGATCGACTTTGTTATTGTACTGGGATACTTTGGTTTAATTCTTTTTATTGCTTTAAAAGGAAAAATAAAAGCAAACACTACTGCAGATGACTATTTCCTTAGCTCTAGAAACCTTCCTTGGTATTCTATTGCACTTTCAACAATAGCAACTAATATTCAAGGATATCAGTTTTTAGGAATGATGGGGTCTGCATATCTCTATGGATTGGCACAAGCGAATTTGGAAATCAATGCAGTACAAGGAATTTTACTTGGAACTTTTGTGTTTGTGCCGCTTTTCCTGAAAGAAAAAATTACGACCATTACCCAATTTATTAAGATAAAATTAGGTGTGCGCGTAGCTCTTTTTTACTCCTTGGCAAACATCAGTCTTTTTGCGACAATAACCCTAGGAGCTGCTCTTTTTTGGGGAGCGTATGCAGCTGACATGGTCTTTGGTGAGCAGCTTGCTTTCATCCATTCCAATAGAATCATTCGCATTGGAATTTTGATTTTAATTTTAGGCGTATTCTCAGCAATCTACACCTATTACGGTGGTCTAAGTGCTGTCGTAAAAACGGATATTGTTCAATTCGGAGTTTTATTAATCGGAGGAATTGTGGTTTGCTTAACCGCAGTTTATCATTTAGGCGGCTGGGAACAACTTTACATCAAAACTCCCGAAAAGATGCATTTGCACTTACCTGCTTCGCACGAAACATTGCCTTGGACTCATCTCTTTGGCTTATTCTTTCTCAATATTAATTATTGGTGTGCCAATCAAACCGTAATGCAACGAGCCCTAGCAGCAAAAAGCGTAGCACATGCTCAAACGGGTTTAATGGTTGGGGGTTTAATAAAATATTTGATGGCAGTACTAATTGTTGTGCCTGGGATTGCGCTATACGGAATTCTTGGAGACAGCCTCGGAGAACCTGATTTAGCTTTTCCATATTTGGTTAAAACGTATTTACCCGTTGGTGTAAAAGGAATTATTCTATGTGGTCTATTTGCTTCCTTAATGAGTACTGTTGACTCTACCTTCAATTCTCTTGCTACCCTTTGGTCTGTCGATATTTATACTACATATTTGAATCCCAAAGCCAATGATGCTGAAAAGATAAGCGCTGGACGTAAAGCGATTCTAGTAAGCTTAGGAACTGCGCTACTTATGGGAATGATTTTACTCTACCTCAAGTTCGATGATCCCGACTCTGCCTTTACCCATACGCTAAATAACTTAAGGTATTATATCAATTGTGGAATCGTGGTATTGATTTGTAGTGCCGTTTTAATTGTAAAACCTAAATCAAAACTAATCCTTACAGCTTTCTTGATTACTGTTCCTATGAACATTATATTGCAATTGGTATTTCCAGAAATGAATTACTTTGTTCGTGCTTTTTGGGTAATTTTTACGGGTTTATCAATATCCCTTTTAGGCAACCCTAACCGAATTGTTTCGATACGTAGTCTATTCAAATCGGCCTCCCATAGGCATACGTTTTGGGGAATTTTACTCTTCGTAAGTTTACTTATCTTACACCTTGTTTTTCATTAAAACCAAATCCATGAAATCGCTTTACCACCTAAGTTTTATCTTTTTTCTCTTCCTTCTTTTGGGTTGTCAGACCTCAAAAAGTTTTTCAGCCGAAGCGTTTATCGAAGCTTCTATTGAAGCACATGGAATGAATGAGTTTAACAAAAAATCCATCGAATTCCAGTTCAGAAATTACCAATACTCGCAAACACATGATAAACAAGGGTTAATTTATACTCGAAGAAAAAACACAACTCCAGAGGTACTCGATCTATTGCATTCCAAAAATGGTTTTCAAAGAACTCTTGCAAACGAAAAAGTAGTGCTAGCCGATTCGATAGCGCTTGTTTATTCTGAATCAGTAAACTCTGTCCTATACTTTTTCAGACTTCCGTTCAGCCTAAAAGATAGTGGGGCAATTAAAACTTTAATGGACACCGAACAGATCAAAGGGAAATCGTACCAAAAAATAGGAGTGCATTTTACATCCGAAAATGGAGGTATTGATTATCAAGACACTTTTCGCTATTGGTTCGATAAAGAAATCAAAACATTGGATTACTTAGCGTATGAATATCTTACCGATGCAGGTGGAATTCGTTTTCGGGTAGCAATAAATCGACGAACAATCGAAGGTGTAGTGTTTCAAGATTACGAAAACTATAAAGCACCAAAAAACACCTCTTTAGATGATCTTCCCAAAATGTATGAAAAAGGAGAACTTGAACTATTGTCCCTAATAGTAAATGATTCCATAACACTAATAAAGTTTTAGATTTTGATGAAAAAAATTAATTTAGAAGAAAAGTTTAGTCTTTTTAACGATCATTGGAGCCCAAAAGTTTTGGGAGAAATGAACGGACAGCACGTTAAAATTGCGAAGGTGAAAGGTGAATTTGTGTGGCATGATCACGCAAATGAAGAAGAGCTTTTTCTAATCATCAAAGGGACTTTAAAACTTGTGTTCGAAAAAGAGACTGTGGTGTTGAATGAAGGGGAAATCCTTATTATTCCTAGAGGCATTCCACATAAACCAATCGCAGATGAGGAAGTGTGGCTTTTACTCTTTGAACCTGCTACTACGAAGCACACAGGAGATGTGGAAACTCCATTGACACAGACAAAACAAGAATACATTTAACTACTCCTTCCAAACAATTGGGAATGAAATTTCGTTTCGCCTGTTCACAAAATTAAAAGGACTGTTGTAGACGAAAACTTTTGGTTGTCCGGCTATCTCTATGCCTTCTTTTTCTAGACTTGTTTTCAGCAGTTTGGTGTAGTTTTTCTCTTTAGCTTCATTGGTATAACCCGAATAACGCATCGAAGCATAATAGCCTCCTTTTGCCTCGTAAACTTTAACTTGAGAATCACTGGGAAGTGGCGTGGTTTTAGGGTCGAATTTTTTTGGTAAAACAAATGCCATAGAGCTCCCTTGTTCTTGTTTCTCCATATGAACTGGGGTGGTCATCGCGATCTTAGTCTGTGACTGGTTTGATCCAGAAATATATCGAAACAAAGATCGAAATCCAGAAGAATTATTCGAATTAGAAACATAGGCTGCCATCATTACAGGTGGATAGTATCGGATTTCGAAATCGGATTTAGTTTGTAGAACTTCGTAGGTTTGTTCTTCAGTTTGAGCCATAAGCAACCAGGGTAATAATAAAAATATAGTGTATTTCATATACAAGTAAAGATATACATTCACGATCAAAAGCATATCAAATCAGTCTATTTTATGATTAAACCACAGCGGAGCGTAAAAAACCACTACCTTTAAATATGCAGAAAATGAAACTTAAAATGTCTTTCTTAGCAGAACCAACCGATGCAAATTATCGCGGAAATGTTCACGGAGGAAAAGTAATGAAATGGATTGATGAAGTTGGCTATGCCTTGTCTGTCCAATATGCAGGAAAATATTGTGTAACTAAGTTTGTTGATGATATTGAATTTTTAGAACCCATTCACATTGGTGACCTTGTGCTACTTGATGCTGAAATCATAAAGGTTGGAAACACGTCTCTTCGCATTCATGTAAACGTATCGAGCGAAGGTTTGATCGAAAAGGTCAAGAAACAAAATTGCGCCTGCGATATTGTTTTTGTTGCGATTGATGAAGATGGAAATAAGTCTAAAATTTAATTTCCTCTTTTTGTCCAGATTTCATGCAAGGGCTTTCCTTTACTGTTTATTCCTTGATGATGCCAATCCATTCCTTTTAAATCATAACGAAAAGGAAGTACGGCCCCAACTCTTGAGTTGTCCCTAGAAAAATAAGTGATAGTTTCAATATAATCCCCTTCCTGTGCGGTATAAGTTCCTCCGCCTGACCCATGAAATTTAAACGTTTCTGTATTGAAAGCAGTCCATTGGAAATGTCCATCCAATAAAAATTTCAAAGTTTTCCTTGCTCCATTAGTGTTTCTTCTTTTCTCAACTCCGTCTCGAACTCTTCCTCCCATAAGCCATTTTCCAGAATGGTTTTGCTCCGCTAAAGAGGTTAACTTCCAAGTCGATGACTCCAAACTTATTGATTTTAAACTATCCACTGCATAGTTCGAATTGAACTCAAAATAAATCTGAACCCCTTCGCCTTTCGATTCATAAAACCCTCCGCGCGTACTAACAAAAGTCTTTGAATCAGTCTCATATTGTGTTTCTATAAGATAATTGGAATCCTTTAGTATTTTATGAGTTATGGATTGTCCATCAGACTCGGAGCTGAAAGTATATACCTGTGCTGCAAGATTTATACTCAATAAGTTCATCACTAATAAGAATATGCTTTTTTTCATGAGGCGGTTTTTTGTTTTTTTCATATTCAAGCTAATATCCAAATAAAACCAATTCTATTTAGTACTTTGATGGCATAAATTAGTTTTTAATTCAGATTATCTATGGAAAAACCTATCAACACCTATTGGAAAACCAATCTAAAGTACCTGAGCATTCTTCTCAGTATATGGTTTTTAGTTTCTTTTGGATTTGGAATTTTGTTTGTTGATTTCATGAATCAATTTCAAATTGGCGGTTTCAAACTCGGCTTTTGGTTTGCGCAACAAGGGTCAATATATGTTTTCGTCCTTTTGATTTTTATTTATGTTTTTTTAATGAATCGCTTAGACGATAAAACTTTAGAATAATTATGGAACAACAACTGTGGATTTGGATAATGGTTGGTGTAACCTTTACCTTATATATCGGAATTGCAATTTGGTCTCGAGCAGTCCATTGTAAGTTTACTAGGAATTCCATAATAATCAACCTTTGAAGAAAAGTTAAATTGATCTACATGGGAAA
>PXYQ01000078.1 GCA_003023645.1 Candidatus Arcticimaribacter sp.
TTTCACATAATCATCAGATAATGAATTGTAGCTTTTTTCTTTTAAATCTTTTTTATAATCAGCAATTAAATTATCAATCCAAGGGTTTTTATTTGTACTACTAACAGCATAAGGAGGATTTCCAATTACACACATTACAGGTGTATCTCGTTTTATGTGGTTAGCTTCATTGGCTTCACTACTTAGCCAATTTGCAAATAAAGTTCCTGTGTCTGGGTGATATTCTTCTAAGCTGTTGGTTAAGTAAACTCTTGTCCGTTGGTTTGTAGTGGCTTTAAATCCTGTTTCTTTAAGTAGTAAATCCAATTGTAAATGAGCCATTGCATAACTTGCCATTAACAACTCAAAACCGTTTAATCTTGGCAACAAGTGTTTCTCTACATAACCACTCCAAATCCCTTCTTGTCCTTTGAATTTTTTGTTTACGTGTTTTATTACTTCTGCTAAAAAAGTTCCTGTTCCTGTAGCTGGGTCAAGAATTTGGACACGGTGTGTCTCTTGTTCTACTTGTTTGTATCCTGTTGCAGAGCGTTTGTAAGGCGTTTGAGTATTTACTGTGATTTTTGTTTTAGAAGTGTCTGCCAAACCTTGTGGTAAATCAAATTCAGTTTTTAGAATATCATCAACTGCACGAACGATGAAATTAACAACAGGAGCAGGAGTGTACCAAACACCTCTTGCTTTTCTCAGTTTAGGGTCATATTCTGCCAAGAACGTTTCATAAAAATGGATAATTGGGTCTTCCATTTTTGTAGTCTTTCCATAATTTTTTAAAATCTCTTCAACATTACAGGCTAAAAATATTTCGGTAAGATTGTCTACAATCCATTTAATTCGGTCGTCAATATCAGGTCCTGCTATGTAGCCAAACAATTTTCTTAAAAACGGATTTGATTTAGGAATCAATTCAGCCGCTTCTTGTCTGCTGAAATTATCCAAAGTCGGGTCGTGCAAACGGGCAGCAAACATTCCGTAAGCAATGGTTTGAGCATAAACGTCTGCAAATCCTTTTGGTGTAATGTCGTGAATTAGAATGCTTTTGAAAGCAGTCATTTGTTCTTTAAGCGTGCTGTCTTCATTATGCGTTTCATCACTGGTCAAAGCCTTTTCAATAACATCAGAAAGAAGGCGGGCTTTGCCTGCCATCATTTGCGCCAATTTTTTTGAGCTTTTTATATTTTGTCCAATGTGCGTACAAAAGTCTTTTATCAGGTTTTCAAATGTTGCAAAATTTTGAGGTAGAGCAACAATTCCTTTTTCCGTTATTTCTGCAATAGCAATTTTGGTTACAAACTCTCCGTCATTATATAAATGAAAATCTATGTAATCCGTAAAAATCAGATTGTCTAGTGATGCTTTGTATCGGTCAAATTGTTCTTTGTTAACTGATTTCTTTTTCCCTTCAAGGTCTTTGTCTCCAATGTCTTTTGCTTCAATAAATCCAACAGGAATATCTTTTTTAGTCAAGATGTAGTCAGGAGCTCCGCAAGATTGTCTTTTCGGTTCGTTGGTCGCTCTTATTTCTGGAATTAAACTTTCAATGAGCTGTTGTAAGTCGCCCCTAAAAGTGTGTTCAGTAGCATTTCCCAGTCTATATCGTTGGTTTATGTTATCAATATACTCTTCCAGTGTCATCCTTTATCTTTGATTTTCAGTTTACCTTATCTCTATGAATAAGTCCACAATCATTTAAGCTAAACACAATCCTACATCTAAAAAAACCAAACGTTGTGGGTGGTATTAAAAAAGTAATTGTTGGTGGGTGTTACGTAATAACTGGTCAAACCAATCCGTCACGCTCTGGTTTAATTTTAGAGTCTAATTCGACGAAAAGAATAAAATCCTGTTATCTTAGGGGTATTAAATAATAAACAAACACTGATGATCAATAAAAGACAACTCTTAGCCGAACGTCCAAACGGAATGCCGAACGAAAATACCTGGAACTTTGTAGAAGAAACCGTCCCTGCGCTGCAGGATGGGGAAATTCTGATCGAGCAAAGCCATGTTTCTTTGGATCCTGCGATGCGGGGTTGGATCAACGACAGTCGTTCGTACATCCCTCCCGTTCAAATTGGCGAGGTTATGCGTGCTGGGAGTGTTGGAAAAGTGATCGATACCCTAGGAGAAACCAAGTTCAAGGTTGGAGACTATGTAACCGGTTGGGGTGGTGTGCAACAATATTATGTAGGCAATGGCGATGGGTTTGTGCAAATTGAACCCAACCCAGACAACCACCCCAAATATCTTGGTGTTTTGGGAATGCCCGGAATGACCGCTTATTTTGGAATTCTAGAAGTCGGTGAAATCAAAGCAGGAGACGTAGTTCTCGTTTCTGGTGGTGCTGGAGCTGTAGGTTCTGTAGTGGGTCAGATTGCAAAAATCAAAGGGTGTACCGTGATTGGTATTGCTGGAGGTCCTGAAAAATGTGCTTATATGACCGACGAACTCGGTTTTGATGGCGCTATTGATTATAAAAATGAAAACATCGTTTCGGCGATTAAAAAACACTGTCCCAAAGGGATTGATGTATACTTCGATAATGTTGGGGGAGATATCCTCGATGCTGCCTTGATGTTCATCCGAATGCATGCCCGAATTGTTATCTGTGGAGCGATTTCTCAGTACAACAACACCACGGCAATGCAAGGGCCGAAAAACTATTTATCACTCTTGGTAAACCGAGGTACGATGAAGGGAATGGTGGTCTTGGATTATGTTCCTAAATACCGCGATGCCATGAAAACAATGGCGCAGTGGATGCAAGAAGGAAAACTCAAAAGTAAAGAAGATGTATATGAAGGGGTAGAAAACTTTAGAACCACCTTCAACCGTTTGTTTAGTGGAGAAAAACTAGGAAAGCTGATATTAAAGGTAAAATCCTAAACCCTTATGAAGCGTCGGGTATCGATTCAATATGATATGGAAACCGAGATCATCGGTTTCTATGACAAAGATACTGGGGAACTCGATTTTGAATGGGATGATTCCATGACCTATGAGGCAGTCAATCGTGCTTCGGAAGCACAATTGCTGATCATCCATGAATTGTTTCGTTGTAAATATGCCCGAAATGCTAAAACAAGGGGCATCTATCGACGCTATCAAACGTTTATAAAGCGGGCTGCAGGTTTGTCTTAACGACGCTGATTGCGACTGCGACCCCCAGAACGACCGGAACTATTTCCAGAGCGGTTGTGGTTACCTTGGGGACGACGTGAACCTCCTTGCTTCTTTACCGGTTCGGGTTTGATGTTGGGATCGGGTTCAAAACCTTCTTTTTCTTCCGATGGAATTCGCATACCAACTACTTTTTCGATATCGCGTAAGTATGTTTTCTCGTCAATACAAACTAAAGAAATTGCTTCTCCCTTGGCTCCTGCTCTTCCCGTTCTTCCGATACGGTGAACATAATCTTCTGGAATATTAGGCAATTCAAAATTGATTACATGAGGCAGTAGTGGAATATCCAGTCCCCGTGCGGCAATATCAGTTGCTACTAAAACCTCAACCGAGCCGTCTTTGAATCCGGCGAGTGCTTTGGTTCGTGCTCCTTGACTTTTATTTCCATGAATGGCTGCTCCAGCAATATCAGCTTTAATCAGCTTTTTGGTCAAATTGTTTGCGCCATGCTTGGTTCTAGTAAAAACCAAAACCTGAGTCCAATTTCCTTCTTTGATCAGTTTGATCATGAGGTCGGTTTTTCTTCCTTTATCTACCTTGTATACGCGTTGAATAATTGCATCAACCGTAGTGTTTTCGGGTGTAGCTTCGACCAATACAGGTTGATTTAAAATCCCCTGTGCCAAGGCTTTGATCTCTCTCGAGAAGGTGGCAGAGAACAATAAGTTTTGTCTTTTCTTGGGTAAATAACCCATTATTTTATTAATGTCGCGCTGGAATCCCATATCCAACATACGGTCGGCTTCGTCCAAAACCAAAATTTCGACATGCTGTAAAGAGAGTACTTTTTGATTGTGTAAATCCAACAAACGCCCAGGTGTTGCGATCAATACATCGATACCTCTGCGTAGGGTTGATATTTGTGGGTTTTGGTTTACACCTCCAAAAATTACCGTAGAACGGATGTCGATGTGGGTACTGTATTCCTTGACGTTTTCGTATATCTGAGCGGCAAGTTCACGTGTGGGTGTAAGAACCAAGGCACGTACTTTGCGGTGACCCGATGGTTGTTGTTTCGATAAAAGTTGAAGCAATGGAAGGGTAAAACCTGCCGTTTTTCCAGTTCCCGTTTGAGCAGAAGCCAAAACGTCTTTCCCTTTTAGTATTTGAGGAATGGCTTTTTCTTGAATGGGGGAAGGTTCTGTATATCCTTTTTCTTGTATTGCTTTTAAAAGCGGTGGCGCTAGGCCGAGATCAGTAAATTTCATAAAGGAGGAGAGCGTGTTTTCTTGCTCTTAAGTGCACAAAGATACAATATCTTTATTGGGTTAAAAAAGTGCGGTGTTTTTTGATGGGTAGTTCTAGCTCTTAACCAGCTCGATACAATCGTCTAAAATGAGAATGAGTTTACGTTTGTATAAAAATCCAAGGGCTTTTTTAAAAGCTTTTTTACTCATATTGAGTTCACGCTTGATGGCTTCTGGAGCACTCTTATCAGTCAGCATCAATCGGTGTTGTTGCTTCAAGGCTGCCATAACAGCATCACAATCGGCATCAATAACATTTAGAAATCCTTGTGGACGAAGAGAAACATCAATTTTTCCATCTTCTCTGATGTTTTTGATGTATCCCCTAACTTCTAAGTCTCTACTCAACGGCTGAAAGACTTCGTTGCGGAATAAAAGACCCTCAAATTCATCATCAATAAGCACTACATACCCAAGGTCTGTGGCTCTTTGGATGGATAACATTACGCGGTCTCCGATTTCATATTCCATAGGATGGGCTAAAAATTATAGTTGCCGCAAGGTACTTCTTTTTTAAAAGGAACTCCTAGTAGCTCCTACACTACTTTTTTTGAAAGAGTCTGTGGATTACTTCAAAGGCAGCTTCTGCCATGCGATTGCCTTTGTTATCTAAAAGAGGATTTACTTCAGTTACTTCCAAACCAATTACTTTTTGAGAAGCGATGATTTGTTGGATTATTGCAACAACCTCATCGATATCAAAGCCTTTGGAAACGGGCGTACCGGTTCCTTTGGAAATTAAATCACAGTCCAAACTATCCACATCAAAAGAGATGTAGATGCTATCGACTGCGCTGAGTTTTTCTAGAGCTTCGGCTACACATAAAGACAAACCTCGGTGTCGAATTTCGTGTACAGGATAGTTCTTGATGTTGTTTTGTTCCATCACCTTGTCTTCGGGTTCTTCGGTATCCCGAACGCCAAAAAAGATCAAATGCTCTGGAGCAACTTTAGCTTGGTCTCCTCCTACTTTTTTAAGTTCATCCCACAGCTGATGTGTTTTCTCATTCACTTCATTTACCGCTAGGGTTTCGTTGTTATACCCTAGAGCTGCAGCCAAAGGCATCCCGTGAACATTGCCCGAAGGAGAACTCAAAGGGGAGTGCAAATCGGCATGGGCATCGACCCAAATAACCCCAAGGGTTTTGCCTGGTTGTGCGTGTTGAATTCCTGCCAAAGATCCAAAGGCAGAAGAATGGTCTCCCGAGAGTATTAGAGGGAATTTGTTTTCTTTTAAAACCGTACTAACTGCATCGCATACACGTTGGCATTGTTCTAAAACAAAACCGATACGGTGTTCCGTTTTAAGGAAGTTTTTATTGTAAATCGTTTCGTTGTGGGTAGGAACATCTACATGGGAATGCTCGTTAAAAAACGAGTTTTGTTGATTGATCGCTGCAATTTCAATTGCATCGACGCCCAAGTCAGAACCTCGTGTTCCAGCGCCAATATCCGATCGATTCTTAATTATTGTTATGGATTTCATAAACTTATTTTTGAACGTATTTTCTTCTTTTTATTTCTTTGCGAATCAATTCCAATTCTCGGGATGTTTGATTGGCTATTGAACTGTTTTCTTCCGCACGTCTGATCAAGTAGGGAACTACCTTTTTGATTGGCCCATAGGGTAAGTATTTTACAACATTATACCCTTGATCCGATAAGTTATACGAAATGTAGTCGCTCATCCCATACAAGTGCGCAAAGCATACATGCGGGTGATTCGCCGCAATATTGGCTTGCTTCATTTGCTCCAAAGCTTTCAACGTACTCGCTTCATTATGACTCCCTACAAAAACAGCAGCCTGATCCAAGTTTTCTAATAACAACTGTAAACCTTGATCGAAATTACGATCGGTTGCTTCCTTAGAAGAACACACTGGATTGGCGTATTGCCTTAAATTTGCTCGAGCGGTTTCTTTTTCAATATAGGCGCCTCGAACCAGTTTAACACCGATTTGATAGGCTTCTTTTTTTGATTTTTCAAGTAGTGATTTTAAATAGGGTAAACGTTCAGACAAATAGAGTTGAATGGTTGCATAGACCATAACCTCCTCTTTGTTGTAACCTGCCATCAACTCTTCTACCAGGTCATCCAAGGCGGGTTGAATCCAACTCTCTTCAGCATCGATTAAAAGTTTAATATTACACGCTAAGCCTTTATTACAACTCTGATGAAAACGATCTTTTACACGATCCCATGCTTGCTGCTCTTCTGAACTTAGCGTTGCTTTTGAACTTACTTTTTCGAATAAGGCTGTTGATCCAAATCCGGTCGGTTTAATTACCGCAAAAGAAGTTCCTTTTTCAATACTAGATGCTTCTATCGTTTGGAGAATTTGTTTCAATGCTTGATCAAAACCGACTTCCGAATCAATCCCTTCTATGGAATAGTTTAAACAGGAATCGATCTTATTTGCCTTGAGTTTTTGAACCACAGTTTGTGACTCTTCCAAAGTAATTCCAACGCAAAACTGATCGAACATAGTCTTGCGTAATAAAAAGTTGATCGGCAGGCCTAGTTTTAAGAAAAACTCGATACAGCTTGTCCCTACTTTTGTTAAAAAGGGATTCGAGAGCAGCTTGAAGAGTACAAAACTCTTTCTTAGTTCTGCATCGTTCTTCGATGCAAAAGCAATGCGGGTGTTTTCAAAAAGACTGTTCATCACAATTAAGCGTCCATAAAAGGATAGCGGTAATCTGTTGCTGGAATCAAGGTTTCTTTTACAAGCTGAGGCGATACCCAACGCAAGAGGTTTTGTCTAGACCCTGCTTTGTCGTTGGTTCCCGATCCACGAGCTCCTCCAAAAGGCTGTTGCCCTACTACTGCACCACTAGGTTTGTCGTTGATGTAAAAATTACCTGCACTGTTTTCAAGAGCCAAACGAGCTTTTTCAATAACAATACGGTCTTTTGCCATAACAGCTCCCGTTAGGGCGTAGTCCGAAGTAGCATCGACCAACTTAAGGGTTTCTTCCCATTGGTCGTCTTCGTATATATAAATTGTTACAATAGGGCCGAACAATTCGCGTTCCATGGTATCGTATTTAGGGTTGGTCGTTACCAAAACAGTTGGGTCAATGAAATACCCTTTCGAGTCATCATAGGTTCCTCCAACTAAAATCTCAACATCAGAATCAGTTTTAGCTTGATCAATAGCAGCTGCCAAACGGTCAAACGAACCTTTGTGAATCACTGCTGTCATGAAGTTTTTTAATTCTCTAGGAGAACCTAAAGTGATGGTTTTTACATCCGCAACAATCTTATCTAAAATTGCTTTAGACTTCGATTTTGGCAAGTAGATACGAGATGCTGCAGAACATTTTTGACCTTGAAATTCAAAAGCACCACGAACAACGGCTGTTGCTACTTCGTCTACGTTAGCAGAATTGTGCACCGCGATATAATCTTTCCCTCCTGTTTCTCCAACAATTCTCGGGTAGGTTTTATAGGTGTGGATGTTGCTTCCAATTTTATGCCAAATATTTTTGAAAATATGGGTTGATCCTGTAAAGTGAATCCCAGCAAAATCTGGGCTTTTTAAAACGGTATTGGTTACCATTTCAGGATCACCATTGATCATGTTGATTACTCCTTTTGGCAATCCAGCTTCTTCAAAGACATCCATGATGACTTTGGCAGAAAACATTTGATGATCACTCGGTTTCCAAACGATGGTATTTCCCATAAGGGCTGGGGCAGCAGAAAGGTTACCTGCAATAGCGGTGAAGTTAAATGGGCTCACAGCGTAAATGAATCCTTCTAAAGGACGGTAGTGTACGTGGTTCCAAACTCCTTCTGAAGAGGTTGGTTGGTCTTGGTATATTTCTTCAGCAAATTTTACATTGAATCTCAAGAAGTCTATAAACTCACAGGTAGAATCAATTTCTGCTTGGTGTACAGTTTTGGATTGCGCCATCATAGTTGCCGCAGCGATACGTGCACGGTAAGGACCTGCGATCAAATCTGCAGCCTTTAAGAATACTGCAGCACGAGCTGCAAAAGGAACTAATGCCCATGTTTTACGCGCTTCTAAAGCCGCAGCAATTGCTTGTTCAACATGTGCTTCGGTAGCCAAACTGTAGGTTCCCATACTGTGTTTGTGATCGTGTGGTGGATGCATTGTTGCCGTCTCTTTTGAGTCTACTTCTTCTCCTCCAATTTTCATTGGAATATGAATCTTTTCTGAAAAATACATGTCATACATTGCCGTTACAGCAGCTCTTTCTGGTGTATTGGGTGCGTATGATTTTACAGGTTCGTTTATAGGTGTAGGAGACTTTAAAAAACTATTTGACATGGCAATTCTGTATTAATTCTATTAATATATATTGAGCCAAATGTACCAATTAAATCAAATATATGGGGAATTTGAAATTAATTTTTGGGTGACGAAAACCACAGATCTAATGCCCTTTATATTAGGGTACTGAAGTGTATTAATTTGGTTTTTAAAATTCCCGTTTGAATGCCACTAAACAGCCTGAAGGGTTAGAAAAACTATACGAACGGGAAAAAAACGGGGGTCTTTTCTTTATACTTTGTGTAAGCATCATTGCCTTCCCATTTTTTGTCGGCACTTGCTTCCAAAAGATTTACTCCGCTCACACGAGTAAGCAAGAGATAAGTAAAGATGGGGGAAATTAGCGCTAGGTATTGAAGTCCACTGAATGTTGGCAATGCGATGACAGCAATTCCCGTCCAAAGCAATACTTCTCCAACATAGTTCGGGTGCCGTGATATGGACCATAACCCCGAAGAAATGAATTGTCCCTTGTTCTTTGGATCTTGATTAAAAGTTGACTTTTGTCGATCAGCAACGACTTCCATTATAAAGCCGAAGAGCCACAGTACCGCTCCACCAACTAAAAAGTAATCGGTTGTTTTAGACTCCGAAGCTATTGCTGTAATTGCAGGAAGGGTACACATAAAGACCCAAAAACCTTGAAGTGCCCACGCCAACATAAAACGAGTGAAATTGGTTTTGATTTTGTCAAAACGTCGGTCTTTCCCTGCTTTCTTGATTCTAAGAAACAAAAAAGAGCTCAGGCGCATGGCCCAAACTAAGATTAAAACGCCCAATAGAATGGATCGAAAATCTAAAGTACCCAGAAGTTGTTTCTGGTATAAGGTGTAAACAATAACTGTTATGTAAGTAATTCCGCCTGTTAGGTCGTAGTAATGTTCTGTTTTTAGAACAAAAGAAATAAGAAAAACAACCAGCTGAATGAGGTATATAATCAACAATACTTGAAATCCAATTTGACCCGCTTCTACAGAAATAATATCTTGGGTTGTTGCATAATTAAGTGCTAAACTCAGCAAAATAACAGTACTTATTGCAAGTAGACGTTGGATGATCATTTTCATATAGTTCTAATTTTCATTAAATATAACCTAATGTTTTTTAAGACTGTTTTGATGTGGTAATATTTAATACATTTATACCTTGCTTATGGCAAATATTTTGAACTATAATTATTTAACGAACTAAACAGTATGAAAAAATTATTTATTGCGGTTCTTCTATTTGGAGGATTTGTATCGGCTCAAGGACCTAAGAGCACA
>PXYQ01000079.1 GCA_003023645.1 Candidatus Arcticimaribacter sp.
AGAGTAAATTCCACTTTGAATAGCTTCTTTTCCTAAGGAAGGTCCAACAATTTCTTGCATTTCCGGGAGCAAAACCTTATCACTCTGCCTATGAACGTGGAGTTAAAATTATTGGTGCTACAAGCCACTATGTGACCGAGGAGCTAGATGCAGGACCTATCATTGAGCAAAACACAACCCATGTATCGCACCTAAACTCTATCGACGATTTTATTGCCAAAGGCAGGGATTTAGAACGTATTGTTCTATCCAAAGCGCTACAACTTCATGTTGCACGCAAAGTGATGGTCTATCAAAATAAAACAGTAGTTTTTTCTTAAGAACTAGATTGTCTTAAGGAAGTTAATGGTCAAGTCATTAAATTGATTAGGCTGTTCAACATTAACTACATGCCCACAATTAGGAATTACTTGTAGTTGCGAAAGCTGCTGATGGTTTACAACCTCTTTTACAGAAGGCAAGAACATATAATCCTCCGCTCCCATTACGTAAAGCGTAGGAATTGTAACCTCAGCTTGTCTAAAAAACTTGAGTAAGGGTATAACTTCTCCTGTAAGTTTGAACCAACGAATAAACTCTTTTTGATACAATTTTTTTGCCTCGCGAATGAAAACGTGGCGAGACTCTTTGTGATTTCTATTAGGCATCATAATAATTGCAAACACCTTATATATCCACATATACGGAACAATAGATTTGGTCATATTCCCCAAGAAAATAAGAATTCGAGAGCGAACACTAAACTTTAAAATTGCTCCACCCATGGTCATACTCGCAACACGTTTGGGCTGCATTTCTGCAATCTGACGTATTAATATTGTCCCTAAAGAAATTCCAATAAAATGAGATTTTTCAATCTTTTCATGATCTAAAACCTCAATGATATCATCCGCTATAGCGTTGAAGGTGTACGCTTCTTTTGCAGACATTAATAAGTTAGTCGTAGATGCACCGTGCCCTCTTAAATCGATAAGAAGTAAGTTGAAAAATTTAGAAAAACTTCGGATCTGCTTGAACCATATCGAAGAACTTCCACCAGCTCCATGAACAAATGTGACCCAAGGGGCAGCATCATTCGATCGATAAAGCGTATAGTTTAGCATTATATAAATCCTTTGTTTTCTAAAATAGCCTGCATTTGTGTTTGCAAATCTTGAGCTGCAATAGTTGCGGCAGCAGCAAAGTCTTTTCCCTGTGAGGAATAAATAATTCCACGAGATGAATTGACCAAAAGTCCAACATCATCTGAAAGTCCATTTTCTGCAACCTCGGTAAGGCTTCCGCCCTGTGCTCCTACACCAGGGATCAATAAAAAAGAATTCGGTATTAGTGTTCTGATGTTTTTTAACGCAGAAGCCTTTGTCGCTCCAACAACATACATCAAGCGTTCAGAACCTTCCCACTGAGTACTGGTTTGTATTACTTTTTCGTAGAGCATTTGCCCCCCAATTTCTTGGGTTTGGAAATCAGATGAACCTGCATTTGAAGTCAACGCCAATACAATAGCGTATTTCTCATCAAAGCTTAAAAAAGGTTCAACCGAATCTTTCCCCATATAGGGCGCTACTGTGATTGAATCGAAATTATACGTTTCGTAATATGCTTTCGCATATCGAGTTGCTGTATTTCCAATATCGCCACGCTTTGCATCAGCAATAGTAAAAATTTCAGGATGGTTTTCATTGAGATAATCCATCACTCTTTTCAAAGAAGTCATTCCGTCTGGCCCGTAGGTTTCAAAGAATGCAATGTTGGGTTTGTATGCAACTGCAAAGGCTGCTGTTGCATCAATAATAGCTTTAGAGAACTCAAACAAAGGATCTGCCGTTGTTTTAATGTGCTCTGGAACCTTATCCAAATCTATATCTAAACCAACACATAGAAATGATTTCTTAAGAAGTATTTGTTCTTTTAAAGCTGCTATTTTCATAGGTTAAAATACTTCTCCAGCCTCCTTAAGTTTTTCGGTGTTTTGGTATAAGTGTAATTCGTCTATTATTTTTTGAACATCACCGTTGATGATGTTTTGTAGATCATAAAGCGTAAGGCCAATTCGGTGATCCGTTACCCTTCCTTGAGGATAGTTGTAGGTTCTGATTTTTGCCGAGCGATCTCCAGAAGAAACTAAAGAATTTCTTTTCTGAGAATCTGCTGCTAGTTTCTTAGCCAACTCCATTTCATATAAACGTGAACGAAGTACTTTTAAGGCTTTATCTTTATTTTTATGTTGAGACTTCTGATCTTGACACTGTGCTACAATACCTGTAGGCTCATGTGTCAATCGAACTGCCGAATAGGTTGTATTTACAGACTGCCCACCTGGACCTGAGGAACAGAAATAATCTACACGAACATCATTCATATTAATTTCAACATCAAATTCTTCAGCTTCTGGTAAAACCATAACTGTAGCCGCAGATGTATGAACTCTTCCTTGAGTTTCTGTTTGCGGAACGCGTTGCACGCGATGAACACCTGATTCAAATTTCATAACACCGTATACATCATCTCCCGAGGCTTCAAAAATAATCTCTTTAAAACCACCTGCTGTACCTTCACTACTATCGACCAAACTAACACTCCATCCTTTGTCTTGACAAAATTTAGAATACATACGATATAAGTCTCCTGCAAAAATACTGGCTTCATCTCCACCAGTTCCTGCACGGATTTCAATTACAACATTTTTAGAATCTTCTGGATCCTTGGGGATTAACAAAAACTTGATGTCTTCTTCTAATGCTGGAAGTTGAGATTTGGCATCATCCATTTGCATTTTTGCCATTTCAACCATTTCGGCATCGGAGGCATCTTTTATAATCTCTTCGGCTTCGGCAATGTTTGCCATCAACGCCTTATATTCATCTCCTTTTTCAGTCAAAATCCTCAAATCCTTGTACTCTTTATTGAGCTGAACATACTGCTTCTGATCCGAAATAATATCGGGTTGAATAATCAAGTCGGAGACTTCATCAAAACGCTGCTGAATGATTTGTAGTTTTTCGATCATAAGTTGGTAATCTATATGGCGAAATTACTACTTTTTAAATAAAAAAGAAGTGTATTAGTCCAAAACAAAACTGAAGCCAGTAGCGATGCTAAAAGCAGAAAGCCCGTCACTTCTTTGATAATTTTGAAATCGCAGACTAATGTTTTTCAAAGACAACTTCCAAAGGCTATACTTAGACAGAACATCGGTATACACCAAAGCCCCTCCAATTTGGTGGCTTGAAAAAGCAGATAAATCATAATCTGAAGTATAAAAATCTTGAGTAGATAAATGCTGATCGTATGGAGCAAAATAATCTGCAGCAGTCTGATCGTAGTATCGGTAACTGGGCGTTAACTTCCAGTTTAGGTTGAATTTAATCGGAAGTTCTAACTGAAAAGTATTTGAGTTTACCCCCCAATCGTCTGCGTACCTTCTGACATAGGAGCGAACAACGAGGTATTCATTCACATAATAGTTCAAACGCATTCCAAAGGGATATTTAAATCGATTGCGAGGCAAACGTTCAATATCATCGGCTAAATGAAACACATCCGTATTGGATGGGTTTTCATAGTTGACAATGCTGTTACTGTTTCCAATATAAAAGTTTGCTTGATCAGCAAAATACACCCGTTGTAAAGGGTTTGCTAACCAGCCTTGTTGTTTCACTAAATCTAAAAAAACAGAAAACTGAGCACGTTTACTTAAAATCTGAGAAAATCCTAGCGAAACAGAATAAGAGTTTCTGTTTACATCATCAATGGGACTATAATTTGAGGGGAGGTAACTAGCAACACTATTCCCATCTTCATCAATCACACTAACCCCAGAAAAATAACTTTGATTATCGGTCAGAAAGTTTACACCGAACAAATCGAACTCGTGAATTTCAGTTGGAATAATCGGTTTCCATTGATCCAAATACACTTGTGCTTTTAAACTAAATTCTGTATTTTTTTCATTCCACAGTTGTGTGTATCCGCCACCAAAACCAAAGGATTGATAATCGTATTCAAATGAAGCTCCAATATTTGAAGACCAGTAGCGATTTCGATCATCCGTAGCATGTACATAAGAAAAGTTAATAGAAGTCAATACATCTTTTCTAGATGCACCCGAAGAAGCTACCCAAGGAGATCCCGATGGGCTATTTCCACCTCCATTGCCGTTACCATTCCCAGATCGTTCATCATCATCGTCATCGTCATAACCACTTGAAGCAGCAGTATTGAATGGGTTACCATTACTTGAACTAGCGGAAGTGTAAGCCGATATTCCAACATCAGCAGTAAGCACATCATCTTCATTCAATGGGATCCGAACAACTACGGATGGGGCAATATTTTGTAAATCTTCATTTCCAATTCCACCAGTAACGGCTGCATGAATTCCTTCTTGCTCGTAGTACCCCAGAAGAACATCTATTTCAACAGTCTCTAAAACTTTCTTTTTGTACACCTGTGTACTGTCTTGTTGTGCATAGGTCACAAAACCTAAGCTCAGAAAAATAACACAAAGTATTTTTTTAATTACATCCACAACCACCACCTGTTTTACCACCATTAGCACCTGCAGCTGCTTCTCTATAGATATGAAAAGTAGTTTCAAAACGTTCCGAAAAAGGAGCCTTTAACGCCATATCGGCATCGTTTAAAAAAACCTTATTATATTCCTTTACGGCAACACAACTTGTACTTGAAGCAAGTACAACAAGAAGCAATAAAAATGATTTAATTTTTTTCAATTTGTATGTTTTTAGACCGGTGAATGATTCCTTTATCATCAATCAGAATAGCTTCTGTATTGGGCAACTGATCAATTAAAAACAAACCTGACTCTACGCCCATTACAAAAGTTGCCGTTGCCAAAGCGTCAGCAAGTTCTGCCTTTGAAGCAAATATAGTACAACTTATGATTCCATTGGAAGGAATTCCTGTTCTTGGATCGATTATATGGCTGTATCGTTTTCCATCGATGCGAATGAATTTTTCATAATTGCCCGAGGTAACTACAGCATTGTGCTCTAACGAAAACCATGAAAAAACTTTCTCTTTGTTCATTGGATTTACAATCCCTATGGTCCAGGGCGACCCATCGGGTTGCGTACCCCAGGTATTCATATCTCCAGAAGCATTGATGATTCCGCCTACAACACCACGCGCTTCAAGCATTTGCTTTGCTCGGTCAGCTGCATAGCCTTTGCCAATTGCTCCAAAACCAATTTTCATTCCTTTTTGTGGAAGAAAAACAGTCGATTGTTCTTTGTTCAATTGCACTTGATTATATCCAATTTTAGAAACGGATGCCTTAATTAAATCAGCATCTGGCATTACAGTTTCACTCCCATCGAATTTCCAAATCTGATCTACTGCCGCAAAAGTAAGATCAAAAGCACCGGATGTGATTTTAGATATCTGTTGCGATCGATCGATTAAATCCCAAAGCTCTTTCGATACTTTAACGGGCTTAATTCCTGCATTTTGGTTTATGCTTGAAGTTTCAGAATTGCTGTCCCAAGAAGAAATCAGTAATTCTATGCGTTCAATTTCATGCTTGGCAGTTGCGATATGCGCTTGCGCTTCAGCTTTATCATGTGCCACAACAGTCAATTCAAAAGCCGATCCCATAAGGGTATAGGATTCCGTAAAAAGTTCTTGTGCATTCAAAAATGAAATACCCAAGATTATATTTACAAAAAAAAGCACTTTAAGTTTCACGTTACAACTGTTCTATCAATGCAATATAAGCTTTGGGAGTTAATTTTTCGTATCCTAATTGGCCTTTAACTTTTCCTTTAGAATCAAGAACAACGACCAAGGGGAAATATCCCTTTGGGTTGTATTCGGCAGCCAAACGGTCATTCAACTGCTGAATCGTTTCGGGTAGTTTGTTTTTCTTTCTTTTTGGAAAATCCGCTCTAAAAAGAACATAATGTTGTTCAGCATATTGAATAAAGGAAGAATTTTCCCAGATTTCTTTTTCAAGTTTAATGCAAGGAATGCACCAATCTGAACCTGAAAAAATTAAAATTATTTTCTTGTTGCCTTGCTCTGCTTCCACCTTTGCAGTATCCCAATCTGTTCGCCATTCTTGCGCAGAAAGCCGAGCTGTATTAATCATTAAGAGGAATAATATTGTAATTAAAGCGTATTTTCTCATTTAGTTGGATGTTGAACGTTCGTATGCAAATCCTCCAGCTTTTCCAGTTGCCCAAGAAGTAAATTTAATGGAAATATACACATCATCCGTTATTAAATGAAGTACCATATTTTGTCCAACCACATCTTTTGGCTTCCCACCTGTAGCGGCTCTAAAGGGCTCAAAAGTTAAACTATCAATATCATCGACTGTCCCCAAAGACCATTCCGTACCAGCGGGACTCACACTACTATTAGCAGCAGCTTCTGTTACAATATTGTAAATCTGACCTCCGGTATTCCCTCTAGTAATTTTTACATTATCTGTTATAGCATCTTGTTGAGATGCAAGGGTTGGATCGCCTCCATTACTCTTTGTAAAGGTCAATGTAGCCCCAGTCCAAATTGTATAACCAGCATCCATTTCATCTACATCAGTAAGGGTTATAGTAACGGTAATATCTTTAATGACATTTCCAGCAGTAACTCGAACATTTGCTGTTAAGCTTTGTGCGGTTTCAAAATCAAAGAGAGCCGCATCTGCAACCGTAACCACTCCTGTCGAAGCGTTTATGGCCAATGCACCAGCAACACTCTGAGAAGTTAAACTGTACTGAAGAGAGCCTGTGCTAACCGAAGCCTGAACTGTTCCTAGAGTAGCACCAGCTTCTGGGTTTTCGGGTGTAGTAGCCGCTAGGTCTGCAGCTGTAATAACTGCAGCAACTGGGGCTGGTGTTACCGTTTGAACATCATCATCTCCGCCGCCACAACTAAAAAGTAGAAGTAAACTAAATAACGAAATCAATCTTAATCTTTTGTTCTGGAAATATGTTTTCATTGTGGTTGAATTTCTAAATTAGTATAATGATAGCAAAATGAGTACCAAGTTAGTTGTATTTAAATAAACCATGTGAGCTGCTGATCGTTAACTCTTTTTTACTGGAAGTTTCCACTCTCCCAACAATTTGAGCCGGTACATTAAAGGACTCCGATATTGCAATAATTTCGTTGGCAAGTTCAGGTGCGACGTATAGCTCCATTCGATGACCCATATTAAAAACTTCGTACATTTCTTTCCAAGAAGTGTCTGATTCTTTTTGAATCATTTTGAATAAAGGGGGAGTTTCAAATAAATTATCCTTGATCACGTGCAAGGCATCGATGAAATGTAAAATTTTTGTTTGCGCTCCTCCACTACAATGTACCATCCCGTGGAGTTGCTTTTTATCTACCGTATCCATTATTTTCTGAATAATAGGCGCATAGGTTCTTGTCGGGGAAAGCACTAATTTTCCAGCATTCAAGGGACTACCTTCGACTGCATCAGTCAAATTCTTAGAGCCAGAATAAATTAAGTCTGCGGGTACACTTGCATCAAAAGTTTCAGGGTATTTAGATTTTAAAGTTGAATTGAATACATCATGACGAGCAGAAGTAAGCCCGTTACTTCCCATACCACCATTGTATTCTTTTTCATAGGTAGCTTGGCCAAAAGAGGCTAAGCCAACGATAACATCTCCAGCTTGTATGTTGGCATTATCTACAACATCAGATCGTTTCATACGAGCAGTAACAGTAGAATCTACGATTATGGTTTGCACTAAATCACCAACGTCAGCAGTTTCTCCTCCGGTACTGTGGATAGAAACTCCATAGCCTTTTAGCTCCTCGATCAACTCTTCGGTTCCGTTAATAATAGCAGCAAGAACTTCTCCTGGGATTCTGTTTTTGTTTCTACCAATAGTAGAAGAAAGCAAAATGTCTTGGGATGCCCCTACACAGAGCAGGTCATCAATATTCATAATCAGGGCATCTTGAGCGACACCTTTCCAAACCGATAAATCTCCCGTTTCTTTCCAGTAAGCATAAGCCAGTGAAGATTTCGTTCCTGCACCATCGGCATGCATAACAATACAATGTGCCTCACTTCCCGTTAAGTGATCGGGCACAATTTTACAGAAGGCTTGTGGAAACAGGCCTTTGTTTATGTTTTTTATGGCATTGTGTACATCTTCTTTTTGTGCAGAAACTCCACGAAGACGGTAACGATCACTAGACGACTCACTCATACTGGGTTCAATTTATCTTATCACAAAAATACATCATTTTATTTCCTTTACCTAAACCTAAATCAAGCTATGTTGCGAAACAAAACATCGTTTTAACGTGAAAAAAGTAGTTCTCTATATTTCGCTAATGGCCATATGGAATTATCCACTAATAGCTCCAGTTTATCGCAGTGATAGCGAATAGAATCGAAGTACGTTTTTACCTGCGTATGATATGCATTTGCCTTTGCCGCACTGTCCTCAATTGTATTTGCTTTTTTACGCGCTTCAATCATATCATTAACTCCAGTATTGATTTGAGCTATATGTCCCGAAATACGTTCAATCAAAACCATCTGTTCTTTTGCATGTGTTTTAAAGGTAGCGCCATAAATCTCCTTAAGTCCTTTAACATTATCAATCAACGTATTTTGATATTGAATTGCTGTTGGAATAATATGATTACGAGCAATATCACCCAAGGTTCTTCCTTCAATCTGAAGTGTATGTGTGTATTGCTCTAGGTCTACCTGTACACGAGCCTCCAATTCGCGCTTACTGAATACATCCAAATCGTGAAACATGGATATACTTTTTGTAGCAACATAAGCTTGCAATGCGTCTGGTGTCGATGTCGTTGGGCTCAAGCCTCTCTTTTTGGCTTGTTTAATCCAAGCCTCGCTATAACCATCGCCTTCAAAAAGAATGGTTCGAATGTATTTGATAGAATCGCGCAACTCATTGAAGATTGCATCATCTTTCTTCATTTTGGGGTTCTTGAGATGCTGATCTACTTTTTTCTTAAAAGCAATTAATTGCTCGGCTACAATAGAGTTCAAAACCGTCATGGGTTTTGCACAATTTGTTTTGGAACCCACTGCTCTGAATTCAAATTTATTTCCAGTAAAAGCAAAAGGAGATGTTCGATTTTGATCCGTATTATCCAATAGGATTTCAGGAATTTTACCAATAACATTTAGCTTTAAATCTGTTTTCTCTTGTGGAGATAATTTCCCTTCAGAAACTTGTTCCAAATTATTAAGCACTGCCGTCAATTGCTCTCCAATGAATACTGAAATGATCGGAAGAGGAGCTTCATCGGTACCGAGTCGCAATTCATTACTAGCCGATACAATACTCGCCAGGAGTAATGATTCGTGGTTTAGAACCGCAACAATTGTATTGATAAAAAAGGTTAGGAACTGCAGGTTGTTCATTGGTGTTTTACCTGGGCTCAATAAATTAACTCCTGTATTGGTCTTTAAAGACCAATTGTTATGTTTCCCGGAACCGTTGATTCCCGCAAAAGGTTTTTCGTGTAAAAGAACCATGAAGTTATGCTTTTCAGCAATTTTACTCATAACATCCAGAAGCAATGCATTGTGATCGACCGACAAATTCACTTCTTCAAAAATTGGTGCCAATTCGAACTGTGCTGGCGCAACTTCGTTGTGTCTTGTTTTAACTGGTATTCCGAGAATCAAGCTTTGATGCTCTAACTCTTGCATAAAAGCCAAAGCT
>PXYQ01000004.1 GCA_003023645.1 Candidatus Arcticimaribacter sp.
AACAACTGGAGCAGTCTCAACAACTGGAGCAGCTTCAACAACTGGTGCAGCTTCTACAGCTGGTGTAGCTTTGGCAGCAGCTTCATCTTCTTTCCCTTTGTTTTCAGCATCTTTTTCAGCTTGACGATTTTTAAGACCAACGGCAACCGATTCGGTTACTAGGCTTAAGATCTTTTCTACAGATTTAGATGCATCATCATTAGCAGGGATTACAAAATCTACATCTCTAGGATCAGAGTTTGTATCTACCATAGCAAAAATTGGAATTTTCAATTTTTGAGCTTCTTTGATAGCGATGTGTTCTCGTTTGATATCAACTACGAACAATGCAGCAGGAAGACGCGTCATGTCAGTAATTGAACCTAAGTTTTTCTCAAGCTTAGCACGTAAACGGTTTACTTGTAATTTTTCTTTCTTAGAAAGGGTTTCGAAAGTACCGTCTTTTTTCATACGATCAATCGCAGCCATTTTCTTTACTGCTTTACGAATGGTAACAAAGTTTGTTAACATTCCGCCGGGCCAACGCTCGGTGATATAAGGCATATTGATACTAGCTGCATGAGTTGCAACGATATCTTTAGCTTGTTTCTTAGTTGCAACAAATAAAATCTTACGTCCAGAAGATGCAATTTTTTGCATTGCTTCAGCCGCTTCGTCAATTTTTGCTGCAGTTTTGTAAAGGTTGATGATGTGGATTCCATTACGCTCCATGTAGATGTAAGGAGCCATGTTTGGATTCCATTTTCGGGTTAAGTGACCGAAATGTACGCCTGCATTTAACAGGTCTTTTACGTCGATGTTTGCCATTGTTGTTAGTTTACGTTCCGTAAGTTAGCAATAGTGAAGTGGCTTTTTTCAAAGGCCTTCACCATTTAGATGCTAAACTAAATCTCGTTTTCACGAGTGGGCAACGGGTGATTAAAATATGAACGAACCCTTTTTATAAAAAAGGGCAAAAATGATATTAACGTTTAGAGAACTGGAATTTCTTACGAGCTTTCTTTTGACCGAATTTTTTACGTTCAACCATACGAGGATCACGAGTCAATAAACCTTCTGGTTTAAGAGCCAAACGATTTTCTTCGTCGATTTTACATAAAGCACGAGCGATTGCTAAACGAACTGCTTCAACTTGTCCGTTAGAACCACCACCTACTACAGTGATTTTTACATCATAGTTCCCTTCCGTTCCTGTAAGTGCAAAGGGCTGAACCACTTTGTACTGTAAGGCTGGTGTTGGGAAATAATCTTTGTACTCTTTTTTATTAACTGTCATTGATCCATTGCCTTCAGACAAGAATATTCGAGCTACAGAAGTCTTACGACGTCCAATTGTATGTATTACCTCCATTATTTGAGTTTGCTTAGTTTAATTGTAGTTGGATTTAATCCTTCGTGCGTATGCTCCGAACCACTAAATACTTTAAGGTTTCTGTATAATACAGCTCCTAATTTATTTTTAGGTAACATGCCACGTACAGCGTTTTCTACTAAACGTGTAGAGCTTTTGTTGTACAATTGCTCAGCAGTTAATTTACGCTGTCCACCAGGGTAACCTGTGTGACGGATGTATACTTTTTGTTTCCACTTGTCTCCTGATAATTCAATCTTATCTGAATTGATCACGATAACATTATCTCCGCAATCTACGTGAGGAGTATAATTGGGTTTGTTTTTACCACGAATGATTTTGGCAACCTCAGAGGCCATTCTTCCTAAAGGCATTCCGGCAACGTCTACCATAACCCATTGTTTGTCAACGGTATTACTATTAGCAGAGATGGTTTTGTAACTTAGTGTATTCACAATATATGTTTTTTATCTGTACAATTTCCCCCATTAGAGGGCTGCAAATGTACTACATTATTCTTTTTGAGGCAATAGAGACCGAGTCTTTTTTTATAAAAGTTCGGAACTAGCTTCCTAGGATTCAATGTTGAAGCATTTTTTTAGAAATGCAGCCGTTTTTTTAGAACGGAAGATCGTCTTCTACTGCTCGATCTGCTTCGTCAGTTGCCTGAAAAGACGATGCGGGTGGCATCGGGGGCATTTCTGGGGCTGCTGCTGCTGCTTGACCTTCGATTCTCCATCCTTGTACCGAGTTAAAGTATTTGGTTTCTCCTTGTGGATTGACCCATTCTCTTCCTCTTAAGTTGATTCCGATCTTTACCGGTTGACCTACATTAAAAGAATCCAATAAGTCACATTTGTCTTGAACAAATTCAACTAAAATGTGCTGTGGATACTGTTCTTCCGTAGTTACTACTACTTCACGTTTTCTGAATCCATTACCACCATAGGTTTTTGTTTCATCAAGCCATTTTATTTTCCCTGCTACTTCCATAAGTTCTTTAAATTTTACTAGCCACAAAAATATAAAAATTTAGGGAGCTAATCCAACAGAATTCCTTTTTCCTTTTTATGTTACCTTCGTAAGGTAGATTTTTAATTATGAGCAACTTTTTTTCTCAAAACAAAATTAGACCTTGGGTTCTCCTGAGTGTCTTTGCCATTGTTGCTCTAATCCTATGGAACACCAATGTGCTTTTCCAAATTCTAAAGGAAGAAGAGCGAACCAAAATGGAACTGTGGGCTACAGCTCAGCAAGAACTCATCGAAAATTCTGACTTAAGTCGCGATTATGGAATCTTGGCGTTCGATGTTTTACAAAAAATTGGAGTGACTCCGATGATTCAAGTTAACGCTTCTGGGTACATTAAAGATTTTAAAAACATCGACTGGGATATTCAACGGGACCCTGATTCTCTAAAACTATATGATTTACTTAACAAATTAAAACTTGAAAACGCTCCCATTGCCATTCGCTATAAAGATGTAGTAAATCAAACCCTATACTACGGCGATTCGGAATTACTTAAAAAACTGCAATATTATCCCCTAGCGCTTTTATTGATCATGGCCTTATTTGCTGCTGTGCTCTTTTTCTTTTTTCAAACTTCAAAGGCTTCTGAGCAAAACAGACTGTGGGCCGGTATGGCAAAAGAAACCGCCCATCAAATAGGAACTCCTTTGAGCTCGCTTATGGGATGGATTACCTTACTTAAAGAACAAAACATAGCTCCAGCTTCGGTTGATGAAATGGAAAAAGATGTTGACCGTTTAACCGTCATTACCGAACGTTTTTCTAAGGTTGGTTCGCTTCCAGAATTACACAATCACGACGTGGCGCAAGCAACCGAAGAAGCGATACTGTATTTGAAAAAGAGAAGTTCTCAATTGATTCTGTGGACTTGGGACGTTCCCCAAAAAGAGATTCGAATCCCGATCAACCTTCCACTTTATAGTTGGACGTTAGAGAATTTAATTAAAAATGGAATCGATGCCATGAAAGGGCAGGGGAGTTTAACAATCGAATTGGTGGAACGCAAAACCGAAGTTGTGGTTCGTGTATCCGACACAGGTCAGGGCATTGCTCCGAAAAATGTGAAACGTATTTTTAATCCCGGTTTTACAACCAAACAACGCGGTTGGGGTCTGGGGCTTTCT
Source organism: Candidatus Arcticimaribacter sp. (assembly GCA_003023645.1). Lineage (GTDB taxonomy): Bacteria > Bacteroidota > Bacteroidia > Flavobacteriales > Flavobacteriaceae > Arcticimaribacter. The sequence goes on from PXYQ01000004.1 coordinate 3,508, forward strand.
TTGGTTCGTAGAATAATCGTTGACTATCACCAAGGAAGCGTAGCGGTTTTGAAAACGGAAATGGGAAAGGGTACTACTTTTGAAATCCGATTAAAAAAATAAAACAGTACTTATAGGCTTGCAGCAATTTGCTTGGCAAGTGCAATCATTTCTTCTGCATCGATCTGTTCTTTCTTCCCAAAAGTAGCATCTTCCATCGCATTCAATGGAACTAAATGTACGTGCACATGAGGAACTTCAAGACCGATTACGGTCATTCCAATACGTTTGCAAGGAACCGTTTTACGCAGCCCCAAAGCTACCGTTCTCGAAAACTCCATTAGGGCGGCATAAGAAGCAGCATCCAAATCGAAAAGTTTGTTGGTCTCTTTTTTAGGAACACAAAGCGTATGCCCTTTGGCATTCGGGTTTACATCCAAAAAGGCAATGTGGTGCTCGTCTTCTGTTATTTTGTAACAGGGAATTTCCCCTGCGATGATTTTAGAGAAAATACTACCCATTTAGTTTCTGCTAATGTTTGTTATTTCGAGCTGAATGGTTCCACTAGGGACGGTGATTTCGGCCATTTCCCCAACTTTTTTCCCCAGTAAACCTTGACCAATAGGGGAGTTTACAGAGATTTTCCCTGTTTTTAAGTCAGCTTCACTTTGAGCAACCAAGGTATAGGTCATTTTCATGCCATTGGTCTTGTTCAATAATTCAACAGTAGAGAGAACCAAAACCTTAGAAACATCCAATTGCGACTCGTCAATAAGGCGAGCGTTTGCATAGTTGTCTTCCATTCGGGCAATACGCATTTCGAGCATGCCTTGGGCCTCCTTGGCAGCGTCATATTCAGCGTTTTCACTCAAATCGCCTTTGTCTCTTGCCTCGGCTATTGCCTGAGAAGCTTTTGGGCGTTCAATATCTTTCAACTGATTGAGTTCTTCTTTTAATTTCTTTAAACCTTCTTCGGTGTAGTAGGAAGTTTTACTCATTTTTACTTAATTTTAGTGCTAATAAAAAACCCTACCATAAGGAAGGGTTGTTCTACAAATATAAGAAATTGAGTGATTTAACCCTATTTTTAAAAAAGAAGTTCTGGAGTGCCTTTTTTATAGGGTTTCTTTTCTTGTCGTGTTCTAGTTCTGACTTAGAACGGAATCCTTATTTGGCGGAATATTCGTTTCAGTTTCCTATCAACCTGAACTTACCGGAATACGACGATTTGAGGTTTGCAGGCGGATCTATTCTGATTCCCCAATTGGGCCACAAAGGGATTTTGGTTTTCAATCTAAATGGAAATACCTTTTTTGCATGGGAAGCGAGTTGTCCAAATCATGTACCCAATAGTTGTTCACAAACAGAAATCGTTGGAGTTTTAGCCGAATGTTCTTGTGAGGAATATCAATACAGCCTGGCAACGGGTCAGTTGTTGAATCCTCCAGAAGATGCGGAGACCTTATATCCTTTGTTATTTTATCGTGCAGAAGTACGAGGCAATTCGGTTGTAGTATCCAATTAGTTTATTTCTGAAGATCCAATAGAACATCAGCTATTCCTGCTGCATCCAAACCAACTTCTTTTTGTAATTGTGCGGTTGTTCCGTGTGGGATAAAATGGTCAGGAATACCGATTCTTTTAATGGTTTGCGAGTATCCGTGCGCATTGGCCCATTCCAAAACAGCACTTCCGGCTCCACCAGCCAAAGCACTATCTTCGACGGTTAGGATCGTGGTATAGGTTTTGAAAACACCATGTAAAAGTGTGTCGTCTAGCGGTTTTATACTGCCTAAGTCGTAATGACTCGGCGAACAACGGTCTTCTATTAATTCTATGGCATCGTTGACGTTATCTCCCATAGTTCCTACTGTAAGAATCGCAATCTCTTTTCCTTCTTTAAGACAGTGTCCCCGATCAAGATCAATTTCCTCAAAAGGAAGTTCCCAGTTGGATATTTTCCCATAGCCTCTTGGGTAACGAATCGCTACCGGTCCATCGATTCCGAGTTGTAGGGTATAAAGTGTATTTCGGAGTTGAATTTCGTTTCTTGGAGCTAAGATGCGCATATTGGGAATGGTTCTCAGCATGGCAATATCAAAAACGCCGTGATGTGTGGGTCCATCTTGGCCGACCAAACCAGCGCGGTCAAGACAAAAAACGACCCCTAGATTCTGTAAAGCAACATCGTGTATGACTTGATCATAAGCGCGTTGTAAAAAGGTAGCATAGATTGCACAAAAAGGGAGTAAGCCAGTTGTTGCCATTCCAGCTGCCAGGGTAACGGCATGTTGTTCTGCTATACCGACATCAAAACTTCTTTCTGGAAAAGCATCCATCATCAATTTCATAGAACTACCGGTCGGCATAGCCGGAGTGATCCCTACAATAGCATCGTTTTGAGCTGCTAAAGCAACCAAGGTTTTCCCAAATACATCTTGGTATTTTGTGGTTGGGCGTTCTGTTTTTGGAACAAGAATACCCGTTTTACGATCGAATTTACCAGGAGCGTGATAGGTTACTTGATCCAATTCTGCCTGTTCAACTCCTTTGCCTTTGGTGGTGACTACGTGAATCAGGCGCGGGCCTTTTTGCTTTTGTATTTTTTGAAAAGCAACAATCAACCCCTGCAGATCGTGACCATCGACAGGTCCAGTGTAAGGAATGTTTAGGGCCTGAAAAATATTTTCTGAGGCTGTGTTTTGTTGTTTTACTTTTTCGAAATAATGTTTTAAAGCGCCAACACTGGGGTCAATCCCTATGGCATTGTCGTTGAGTACGATAATCAAATTGGCTGTACTCACACCTGCATGATTCAGTGCTTCGAGGGCCATTCCGCCGGCGATAGAAGCATCGCCAATTACAGCAATATGGGCTCGCGAATCCTTTTTTTGTTGGTGGGCGAGTGCCATACCTAGGGCTGCCGAAATAGAGGTGGAGGCATGACCCGTACCAAAAGTATCATAAATGCTTTCTGCTCTACTGGGAAAACCACTGAGTCCCTGCCACTGTCTGTTGGTTGCAAATTGATCGCGCCTCCCAGTAAGGATTTTGTGTCCGTAGGCTTGATGACCTACATCCCAAATGAGCTGGTCAACGGGGGTGTTAAAAACATAATGCAAAGCAACGGTAAGTTCTACAACACCCAAACTTGCGCCTAAATGCCCTTCTTTAGTTGCAATTACATCGATGATTTCTTGACGTAATGCTCCTGCCAAGAGAAGTAAATCTTCAGGCTTGAGCTCCCGAATGGCTTCGGGATTATTGATTTTTGATAAAACGCTTTCTTGTTTCACAATACAAAGGTAGGCGTTAATTCAGGATTATGAATTGTGAAATGCTTACTTTTAAGCATGGAATTAGATGACAGCTATTTTATGCAAAAAGCCTATGAACAGGCAGAACAGGCTTTCGAAATGGATGAGGTTCCTGTAGGTGCCGTTGTTGTTATTGATCAGCGAATTATTGCACGTGCGCACAACCTAACCGAACGCTTGAAAGATGTTACTGCGCATGCAGAAATGCAAGCGATTACCGCCGCAGCACATTTTTTAAACGGGAAATATTTGAAAGGATGTACCTTATATGTTACACTTGAACCTTGTGTAATGTGTATGGGGGCTTTGTATTGGAGTCAGTTGGATCGTGTTGTTTTTGGGGCATCGGACCCCAAACGTGGTTTTGCTTCTCAAGGTGTACAAGCGCATCCCAAAACTAAAATTCAAGGGGGTGTTTTGGCGGAAGATTCTGGAGCCTTAATGGAACGCTTTTTTAAAGATAAGCGATAAAAAAAAGCACTGCTTAGGCGTGCTTTTTTAGAACCAAAATAAAATGTTTTTTATAGGACTTGGATTTGTGCTGCTACTTTTCCTTTTTTACCTTCTTCTTCAACGTATTCTACTTTGTCGCCCTCAATTAAACTTCCTCCATCGAGAGACGTTGCATGGACAAAAATGTCCTGACCTGTTGCATCATTTGTTATGAATCCATAACCTTTTGCTGCATTAAAAAATTTTACTGTACCTGTCATAATATGATTGATAAATAACAAAGCTACATATTTGTTTTTTATTTACATGTTAAAATTGAGTAAAAATATTGACAGTCAGTGTTTTCCCTTTTCTTTTCCACTCATTTTCCTCATATTTTCATCGGTCAAGGTATAGTCTGCAATGTTTTTATCTTTCCACCGGTGATATAGAAAAAGGGGTAAATAGACAAAGGCTCCAAACAAAACACCTAGGCCGATTATTTTTTCACCATCCTTATAATCAAGTAATTCTTTTACGTAATACCCTCTTGCAAGAATTCCTAAAAGACCAAAAAACAAAATCCGAAGTATGTATTTCATAAGAATTAATTTTAAACGTTATGATCGACTAAAGCGGGTCACTAACCCGAATAAGTTCTCTGCGATAGACCGAAAGCAGTTTGGATTTAGACACAAATCCTAAGAATTTTCCTTCTTTTAGGACGGGTAAATTCCATGCACTACTGTCTTGAAATTTACGCATAATCACTTTCATATTATCCTTTTCATAATGGATTACATTGGGCGGACTGTGCATTAAAGATCGAACATATACGGTATCGTGTAAGGTCGAATCGAACATAAATTCTCTAACATCGTCCAACAAAACAATCCCCAAAAGTGCCTCTTCTTCGTTCAGAACTGGGAATAAATTCCGTTTGGACTTAGCTACCCCTTCGGTAAGCATAGCACCCAGAGTCATTGCAGGGGAAAGGATACAAAAGTTTTTTTCAATGAGCTTGTCCAATTGCATAAGGGTGAGTATGGTATCGTCCTTGTCATGGGTCAGGAGCGCATCTTTTTTGACCAAGTCTGTTGTGTATATTGTTGTGGGCACCAGATATTTTGAGATGGCAAAAGCCAAAGAAGCCGTAATCATTAAGGGGAGAAATAAGGCATAGCCACCCGTTAGTTCAGCAATCAAGAAAATTGCTGTGAGGGGAGCATGAAGTATACCTGCAATCATTCCGGCCATTCCAACTAGCGTGAAATTACTCACCGAAATCGGAATACTTGTAACCCCAAGCGCATTGATTATTTTGGCAAAAACATGTCCAAGGGCACTACCCATAAACAAAGAGGGTGCAAAAACACCACCTTTTCCTCCAGCTCCAAAGGTTAAACTTGTTGCGATTACCTTGAAGAAGACGAGCCCAAGAAGCAAGAAAATAACGGTCCAGGTTTGATCAAAGTCTTCGATGAATAAAGAAGTTCCAATGGCTGCTATATAATCTTCTCTCAATAAGTTATTGATGGTTTCAAAACCTTCTCCATACAAAGGTGGAATAAGAACAATGAGAATACTGAGACATATCCCTCCAAAAAGTACCCGCTGATATCCTTCTAGTCGAACTTCGAAAAAGCGTTCAATCCAGAGGTACATTTTGGTAAAATAGACAGAGCCCAAACCAGCAACCACACCAAAGATCATATAATACCCAAAATGATTTAAATTGAAAACATCTTTCAATTCAAAAGGGAGTAACTGTGTAGATCCGAAAAAAAAGTAAGTTGTTAGTAATGCCGAAATGGAAGCAAACAAAAGGGGGAGGAGTGAAGCTAATGTTAAGTCTAAACTAAAAACTTCTATGGCGAAAATGATGGCAGCAATGGGCGCTTTAAAAATAGCGGAGATCGCTCCTGCTGCGGCACATCCAATTAATAAGCTTCGAGTAGCTTGGTTTAAATGCAATAAGCGTGATAAATTTGAAGCGATACCAGCACCTCCAGAAACTGTCGGCCCCTCTAAACCAGTTGAACCTCCAAAACCAATGGTTATCGGTGCAGTAAATAAGGATGCAAACATTTGATAAGCGGGCAAAATCCCTTTCCGCTTAGACAATGCATAAAGCACATCTGGAATCCCGTGATTTACAGGTTTTTTAATCCCGTATCGAATAATGGCTCGGGTTAGTAAAATCCCGATAATGGGGAAAATAAAGTAAAAAAGAGATTGATATTCTATGTTGACACTGGTTACTAACTGCTTAAAGAAATAAGTGGTATTCTTCATCGTAGCCGCTAAAAGGCCCGATAAAATACCTACAAGAATACTAACAAAATGAATGAACTGCTTATTTGGGATATGTTTGATTCTCCAAATCAGGAACTTCTTTAGGATTAAATTTCCTTCAAGGCGCATTATGACGTTGGTTTAAGAACGAGATTCAACTCGTCCAATTGTGTTGCGGCAATTGAGGCAGGAGCGTTGATCATTAAATCACGACCGCTGTTGTTTTTAGGAAATGCAATAAAATCTCGAATGGTTTCTTGCCCACCTAAGATGGCAACCAAACGATCCAAACCAAGTGCAATTCCACCGTGAGGAGGCGCACCGTATTGGAATGCTTCCATTAAAAAGCCAAATTGTGCTTGTGCTTCTTCTTTAGTAAAACCAAGTAAATCAAACATGGTCTCTTGAACCGCAGCATCGTGAATTCGGATAGAACCTCCGCCAATTTCGTTTCCGTTAAGAACCAAGTCATAGGCGTTAGCGTTAACGGCCCCTGGGTCGGTCGCTAAAAGCTTCATTTGTTCTGGTTTTGGAGCTGTAAAAGGATGGTGCATTGCGTGGAAGCGTTTGCTTTCTTCGTCCCATTCTAAGAGAGGAAAGTCTACTACCCATAAGGGTGCAAAAACTTCTGGATCACGAAGACCCAATTGCTCTGCCAGTTCCATACGTAAAGCAGAAAGCTGTGTTCTTGTTTTGTTTACTTCGCCGCCCATTACTAGGATTAAGTCACCTGCTGAAGCTTGTGTGCTTGCAGCCCATGCTTGCAAATCTTCTTGTGAATAAAATTTATCTACAGACGATTTGAAACTTCCGTCTTCATTGCATTTTACCCAGATCAATCCGTTGGCACCAATTTGAGGCCTCTTGACCCAATCGATTAAAGCATCGATTTGTTTTCTAGTATAGGTTGCAGCTCCTGGTACTGCGATTCCTACAATTAGTTCTTGTTGGTCAAAAACAGGAAAGCCTTTTCCTTTTGCGAGATCAGTAAGTTCGGCAAACTCCATTCCAAAACGAATGTCTGGTTTGTCGTTCCCGTATTTTTGCATCGCCTCAGCATAGGTCATTCTTGGGAAATCGGATACTTCGACTCCTTTAATTTCTTTTAGAAGGTGTATGAGTAAGCCCTCAAAACGTGCTAAAATATCTTCTTGTTCTACGAAGGTCATTTCGCAATCAATTTGAGTAAATTCAGGTTGTCTATCGGCACGTAAATCTTCATCTCGGAAACATTTAACGATCTGAAAATACTGATCCATTCCGCCAACCATAAGCAATTGCTTGAAGGTTTGCGGCGATTGAGGTAAGGCGTAAAACTCACCCGCATTCATACGAGATGGTACTACAAAATCACGTGCTCCCTCTGGAGTAGATTTAATCAAGTAGGGGGTCTCAACGTCAATAAAATTATAAGAAGATAAGTAGTTGCGAATTGCTAAACTTACTTTAGAACGAAAAATTAAATTTTCACGAACAGGATTTCTTCGGATATCAAGGTAGCGGTATTGCATACGCAATTCCTCGCCGCCATCGGTCTCGTTTTCAATAGTGAAAGGAGGTGTTTTCGAAGCGTTTAAGATTTTGAAAGATTCCGCTAAAATTTCAATTGCACCCGTAGGCATATTTGGGTTTTTAGATTCGCGTTCAATGACCGTTCCTTCGATTTGAATCACAAATTCGCGACCCAGATTTTGCGCCATTTCTAATGTTTCTTTATCGGTACGCTCTTCATCAAAAATGATTTGCGTGATGCCATAACGATCGCGTAAATCGACCCATATCATAAAGCCTTTATTACGAGTTTTTTGCACCCAACCAGCAAGGGTAACTTTATTTCCAACGTGTGCAAGGTTCAACTCCCCACAATTATTTGTTCTTAGCATAATTTCAGAATTCTTGGCAAAGGTATTAAGTTCAATCTTCTTTACGAGTTACGAATGGCTTTAATCTTTAACTTTAATCGGTACACCAAGTAAAAACAAGCTGGAACGATTACCAAAGTCAAGAAAGTCGCGAACGTTAATCCGAAAATTACGGTCCAAGCCAATGGCCCCCAGAAAATTACATTGTCTCCTCCGATATAAATATTGGGATCCCAGTTGATCACTAAAGAAGAAAAGTCAATATTGAGACCCGTTGCAAGAGGGATAAGCCCTAAGATGGTTGTGATTGCAGTAAGCAATACCGGTCGCAAACGCGCGGTACCTCCTAAAACGATAGCTTCTCTAGCTTCAAGCCGTGGAAGCATTTCTTCAAACGGTATACCCAATTGTTCTTTTTTACGCGCAATAAGCAGCTGGGTATAATCGATCAGAACCACCCCATTGTTTACTACAATTCCTGAAAGCGAGATAATTCCCATCATCGTCATCATGATTACAAAAGGCATTCCGAATAAACTGATTCCGTAAAGTACGCCTGTGAAACTCAAGAAAATTGAAAGCAGGATAATGAGCGGATTTGAAATGGAGTTGAACTGAATTACCAATAAGAATACGATAAGACCCAAAGCCGTTCCCAAGGCTCCTAATAAGAAATTCATATTGGCTTCTTGTTCTGCTACTTCTCCAGTAAAGGCATAATCTACATCGGCTGGAATACCGTCAAAACCAACCATACTTTCTTTTACGTGATCGACAACTTCATTCGCATTATAACCAGCTAGTACAGCTGAATAAACGGTAACAACACGCCGAAGTTCCTTGTGTTTTATTGCGCTAAAGGAAACGGAATTGTCCATATCAACTATTGCGCTGATCGGAATTTCTTTGATTTTTCCACTTGCTTGATCTCGAAACACAATGTATTGATCTAAAAGGGAAGCAGTACTGAGCCTATCTTTCTCATCAAAACGAACATTGATGTCATAATCTTCTCCGTCTTTCTTGAATATACCTGCTTTTTCACCAAAGAGTGAGCGTCTAAGTTGTTGGCCAATTTGACCTCCAGCTACTCCAAGACCTCCAGCTTTCTTACGGTCAATATGAACCGCTAGTCCAGGCTTACTTTTATTTACATCGATTTTGATTTCTTCTACTCCAAGAATATTTTCTTTCCCTAAATACGATTTCAATTGTTCCGCAATCGCAATTAATTCGTCGTAATCTTCCCCTTTAATTTCAATATTTACAGGATAACCAACAGGAGGTCCCGCGGCTTCTTTTTCAACAGAAATAGAAAGCCCAGCATATTTATCTTGAAGTTTAGCTTGAATTTCTTTCCTCAGATCTTCACTCGAAAGGCCTCTTCGGAGTTTGAATTCCGACATCGTTAGGGTGACTTTTGCCTTGTGCGGCATGTCTTGATCTCCACCTTTATCCGTTTCTGGATTTTGAGCACCAGCACCTACCATAGAAACATTGGAGTCGATCATAAAACTAGAATCGCCGTCTCTGTATTTTTCTTGAGAGATTACTTCTTGTATTTCCGCTTCAATAAGTTTAGCAGCAGCATTGGTTTTGTCGATGGAGGTTCCCTCAGGGTATTCCATATAAACAAAGATTTGTTGTGGCTGATTTTCAGGGAAAAACTCAACCTTTGGTGAGGCTAATCCCAGAATGATAAAGGATGAAAATAGGAGCCCAATTGTTGAAAACAAAAAGACATAAGGCATACTTCCTGTCAATGCGAAACGCAATACTTTGGTGTAGCCTTTTTCTAAATTTACTAAGACTACATTTTGAAAATAGACTGCCCATTTTTTAATGAAAAATTTATATGCCCAAAACAGAACAGTAGTAAAGAGCATTAGAGTTCCTAGACCACGAATTGTTCCCGTATTGAATACTAATAAAAGCCCTAAACCACCTAAGATAAAGGTTAAACGCCAAAGACTCTTTTGACTAATCTCGCGATCTTCTATTTCCATGAATTTAGAAACCAACATGGAATTGAAGAATATAGCTACAATAAGAGATGATCCAAGAACGATGGAGAGTGTTATGGGGAAGAATATCATGAATTTCCCGATTGTTCCTGGCCAAAAACCGAGCGGTACAAAAGCAGCAATGGTTGTTGCTGTTGAGATGATAATAGGATAAGCAATTTCGCCAACTCCTTTTTTAGCAGCTTCGATTGCTGTGAAGCCTTCTTTTTCCATTAAACGGTATGCGTTTTCGACGACAACAATCCCATTATCGACCAGCATTCCAAGCCCCATAATAAGACCAAAGAGTACCATAGTGTTGATGGTTTGTCCCAAAAGCCCCAAAATCATAAAGGACATGAACATCGACATTGGAATTGCAAAACCAACAAAGAGTGCGTTTCTAAATCCTAAGAAAAACATCAGAACGGTGATTACTAAAATCACTCCAAAAATGATGTTGTTGGCTAAATCACTAACAATATTTTTTGTGGTATTGGATTGGTCATTTGAAATATCAACTTTAATGGTGCTAGGGAAATCATTTGCAATGACTTCATCTACAATGACTCTGATTTTCTCTACCGATAGAATAAGATTTTTTCCACTTCTTTTTTTAACATCAAGAACCAATGCAGTTTTCCCATCCAATCGAGCATAGGAATTTTTCTCTTTTTCTTTGAAACTAACCGTGGCTATGTCGCCCAAGAAAAGCACACCGTTTTGTGTTTTAACAACAAAGTTCTCAAGCTCTTCTGGGCTTTCAATTTCTCCTAGAACTCGAATGTTTCTGCGTAAGCCATCTCCTTCAATATTTCCAGCAGAAACTGTACTGTTACCTCGAGCTATGGCATTGATTACATCGTCAAAAGAAACTGTAGCAGCATTCATTTTAATAAGATCAAGCGAGACTTCTACCTCAAAGTCTTGAACTCCACGAAGAGCAACTTCTTTGATCTCGGACATCTGCTCAATTTTGTCTTGAAGCAATTCACCATAAAACTTCATCTGTTTTATGGGTAAATCTCCACTAAGACCAATGTTGAGGATAGGAACCTCTTCAGACAAACTAAACTCAAAAGCAGTTGGTTCTACTTTGGCATTGTTAAAGGTGGGCCAATCGGCACTTGAAGTAACTGCATCAATTTTATCTTTTACTTTTATTTTTGCATTTTCTTTGGTTATGTTTTCGTCAAATTCTACCGTGATCAAAGAGAAATTCTCCAGGGAAGTCGATGTGATTTTAACTAAATTTGGAACACCTTTTAACTCTTCTTCTAAGGGATCAGTAATAAGCCGTTCCATATCTTCGGCAGTATTTCCAGGGAAAACAGAACTGATAAATACCTCGTTGGTATTGATTTCGGGGTAGTTTTCACGGGGCATACTGATGTAAGACGATACGCCTAGCAAAAAGAATAAAGCAATAATTACATAAATCACAGTGCTGTGGTCTATGGCCCAAGAGGAGAGGGAGAATTCTTTTAAGTCGGATGATTTTTTCATGGATCTGTTGTGTTTGGGTCCTAGATATTTTTAACTAATTGTTGATCTTTAACCAATCGAATTCCATCTTCAACGATACGGTCTCCAGCCTGAAGGCCGCTAAGAATTTCAACTTTATTGTTTGAAGATTTCCCTAGCTCAACAAAGATCTTCTCTACTCTGTAGGTGTTTTGAGTTGTATCTTCTTCAACGAGCTTATAAACGTAGCTTGCTCCTTTTTGATTCTCTAAAATATTTTTGATCGACACAAGAACAGCTTTTGGATTGCTGTAGTCATTGACTTCAATTGCTGCAGTCATGTTTGGCTTTAACATCCCGTCTTTATTATCTAAAGAAATTTCAACTCGAAATGATCGGTTATTTGGATTAATGAAATTTCCAACAACACTAACGGTTTCCTCGTATTGCGTTCCCAAAACAGGAATGGATACCACAGCACTGGTGTTTGTGTGGATGTTTGGAAGATGTATTTCCGGAATCTCAGCTGCAACCTTCATTTGACTTAAATTGATGATCCGAATAATAGGGGTCATCCCTGGTGCAAGGTTACTGCCTTGATCGGCAACAATATGGTCAATTACCCCATCAAATGGAGCTATTATCTTTGTTTTAGCAACCTGATCATTCATCTGAGAAACACTTTTCTCGATGCTGAGGTAGTTGGTTTGCGCTTGTAAAAACTGAATTTCTGACCCAATTTTCTGCTCCCAAAGGCGCTCTTGTCTTTCGAACGTTGTTTTGGCAAGCTTCAGTTGAAGCTTCAATTGTTCTAGTTGATCTCTCAATCCACCATCAGAAATTTCAGCAAGGAGGGTACCTTGAGTTACTTTTTGTCCTTCGGTTACATGAATTTTTTTCAGTAATCCTGGGATTTCAGGATAAATGAGAATGTTCTTATCCGTTTCAATAGATCCTTGGAAAGAAACGGAATGTTGGTAAAACTCTTCCTTCAATTCTACAGAGCTTACAAGAACAAATTTTTGAGTTCGATCTTTTGTTTGTAAAGACTCGTTTAGTTGTTCCAACTCTTTTTCAAGTTGATTGATGGTTTTTACGTGTGCCGTTTTTTGCAGTTGGATTTCTTCTAAAGTCCCAGATGCTATAACTTCTGAAACACTTTTTTGGTCAGAAGATCCACATTGAATAAAGCTTAAAAGGCTAAGGAGTGCAATGAATTTTTTCATGGTATGTTTTATTGAGGATTGTTGTTTATGATGATGTCGAGCGCTGTTTTTTGTACAACAACCGCTTGCATGGATTGGATATAACTTTGTTGAATGCTGTAGAGTTGAATTTGTGCTTGACGCAGCTCAAAGCTACTGGCTAAACCTTCGAAAAATTTAGTTTTATTTTTCTTTTCAATACGTTCGGCAAGATTCAACTGATCCTTGGTATTGAAGTGTTTTTTAATGGCTAATCGATAGTTGTTTTTAGCCTGCTCATATTCATAATAAACCTTACTTCGTGCTTCGTCAAAAGCAGTTTTTGCTTGCTCTAGTGTAATTTTAGCTTTTTGAGCACTTGCGGTTCGTCCAAAAGAACTGAAAATGGGGATTTTAACCCGTATCCCAAAAGCAGCAGAACCAAACCACTTTTGAGTTTTATCGGTAAAACCAAAGCTGTCGTTATTCCCCATATAAGCGCCATTGACAAAGGCAGTTAAACTAGGGAGACCTTTCGCTTTTTCAAGGCGGTAAAAGAGTTCTTCGGTTGTGATTAGGTTTTCCGCAATGCGTAAATCAATGTTGTTTGCATAGCCTGGATCTTCTTCTTCCATGCTAAGGTTTTTTAGAACCAAACCTTCGAGTTGATCGGTCAATTCTAATGGACTATCTAGCGAGATGCCCAATAATAGTTTTACTACACTATGGGATAGTTCGGCCATATTCTTGGCGTAATCCAATTGGTTGTTTAGTGAGGTAAGGGTAAGTTGCAATTGTTCTACACTTTCTTCTTCTTCAAAACCGGAGCGGAAAAGTTGATGTACTTCCTCTACATTCTTAGATAGTGTGTTGATGTTTTCTTCTAGAACCAAAACATTTGCTTTTGCTGCAATTGCGCCGAGGTATGCATCCACGATGATTCGTTGAATCTCTAATTGTGTTTTTTCCTGTACGTTATTAGCAATGTCCAAAAAGTGTTTAATTCCCTGAACCCCTACAACATACGTTCCATCGAACAAGAGTTGTTTTAATTCGACCATACCCATGGCGGTTTGTTTTGTTCCAAAAGTAATCTCAGAAAATTCTCCAGCAGGACCACCAAAAAACTCGGCAGGGATTAACGATACTGGTTGCTCAATATTATTTTGATAGTTGAGGTTAGCCGTTATCTGGGGGAATCCGATGGAAAGTGTTTCCCATTTTTGTTTTTGCGCTTTTTTGAGTTCCATGTCGGCTCTTTGCATGCTGCGGTTGTGAACCATTCCCCACTCAATCGCTTCGTCTAGCGATACAGACGTAGGAACGTCTTGGGCAATTAGGCCGTTTATATTCCAACTCAGGAATAGGAAGAAAAGTGTTTTTTTCATAATAATATTAGGTCGTTGATTTGAAGAGGGTTAATGATTTCATTCCCTTGGGCGTTACTATAGCTCTTAGGTGATAGTCTAAATATTTTTCGAAAAGATCTTCTATTTTGAATTGTTCAATGGGGAATATTTCAATGTCACGAATCCCACGCATTCCGTTTAAATATAAACGAGAAACAAATTCAACATCAATTTCGGTTCGGAACAAGCCCGAGTCAATTCCATTTTGAAGACTGTTTTTAACCATTTCACCTAGATACCGATATTCTTTAGTTTTGAGGTCTTCATAAATTTCAGGAAAATACTTTTGCAACTGATAATTTGGAGAAGTTTTTTCACTTCCTAAATACTTCATGGCTTCCATTTTTACGCAATGGAGTTCTTCTATTGGATTTGAAGTACCTTCTTTTATCTTAATAATATCGCGAGTAACCTTTTCAAAAATGGAATAAGCAACTTCTTTGACTAACTGATGTTTATTCTCAAAATGAATGTACAAGGTCTTCTTTGAGATTCCCAAAGAAACCGCAAGGTCATCCATGGTTACGCTTTTAAATCCTAATTGAAGAAAAAGTTTAGTAGCTTTTTCAATGATGGTACTTTTCATTTTTTCGAATTGATAAATTCTATGCAAAGATACAGATGGAAACTATAAAAACCAAAAAAGTTTCCAAAGTATTTTGTTTCGCTCGAGAAAGCAATAAAAAAGGTTATTTTTGTAAAAAAAAAGAACTGTGCTTACACAATACCAATCTGCTTTTTTAAGCTATATGAAGGAACAACTTCCTGAAAACACTCCTGCAAGTTTATATGAACCAGCTTCTTATATTATGCAATTAGGTGGAAAACGAATTCGTCCGATATTAGCTTTACTAGCTGCAGACGCAGTTGGAGGTTCTTTTAAAAGTGCGCTCCCTGCTGCTTTAGCAGTCGAAGTTTTTCATAATTTCAGTTTAGTGCACGATGATATTATGGACGATGCACCCTTGAGAAGGGGTCAGGCATCGGTCCACGAAAAATGGGATTCCAATACTGGAATTCTCTCAGGAGATGTAATGTTGATATGGGGCTATGAGTGTTTGAATGCTTATCCGGAAACCTTGTTTAAGGAGCTGACGTCTTTATTCAGTGCAACCGCCAGAAAGGTATGTGAAGGACAACAATACGACATGGATTTTCCAAATCAAAAACGTGTTTCTCAGCAAGAGTATATTCAAATGATTGCTTATAAAACCGCTGTACTTTTGGGCTGTTCACTACAAATGGGTGCCTTAGTTGGCGGGGCTACTAAAGAAACAAGTTTACCTTTTTATAATTTTGGAATCGAATTGGGCTTAGCCTTTCAATTACAAGATGATTATTTAGATGCTTTTGGAGATCCTGAAACTTTTGGGAAACAAGTTGGAGGTGATATCATCGAAAATAAAAAAACCATGCTTTTTCTCTTGGCTTTAGAGTCGAGTGATTCAGAAGATCGTTCTGTTTTGGAAGAACTCTATACAACCAATCCAGCAGATCCAACTCAGAAAATTGCCCAAGTAAAAGAACTGTTTACTAAGTCTGGTGCCGTATTGCAGATTCAACAACAAATGAAGGATTATACTGAAAAGGCGTTGAATGAAATAGATCAATTCCCTGTTAAAGAAGAAAAGAAAGAAGTTTTCAGAACCTTTGCTTTGCAGTTAATGGAGCGAAAGTTGTAATTAAAAAATGCGTTTCCATAGGGCTTTAACGAAAAGTCCAACAGGAAAACTCAGCATGATTTTCAGCTCTTCAACAAAGGAAGTTTGCTCGTCTAAGAATTTAAAAATACGTTCTGATTTGTTTTTTTTAAACATCAGCGAAAAGAGTATATGCCCTTTTTCATTGTGTTTGCTTAGTACATCAAGGAATAAAAGGTCGTAAAACCAAAACCGATTCCTCTGCTCCATTTTGTTTAAATCCCTGTCTGTCTTAAGAAAAGCAATTACTTCTGTTGTTTTACGGATAGATTTTTGAAAGGTAAAACCCGTACTCGCCTTGGTCCATCCTCCGGCAGTTCCAATGTGCATTATATTAGGAGTGTTGTTTTTCCAAAACGGATAGGCTGTCATCGGAATGCTCCCTTGTTCCCGATCTTCAATCATAAATTCCCCAGCATTTTTTTGATTCAAGTAGTCTTTAATCGCAGTTTCATACGTCTCATTTTTCAAAAGATCAGCCGAGAATAAGGTATATTCTACTAGTGCTTCGTATTTAGAAAAGGGAAGTACATACATGAAACGGGTATTGCCATTTTGAGGTAAGTCGAAGTCCATAAATTGTATGGTAGTTGGATCGAAAATGGGATGTTCTGTTTTTACAAACCAACCAATAAAGTGTTGTTGTAACACGGGAAATTTCTTTTTATGCTCTAAATGTATAGTTGTTGGAATGCTAGAAAAAACTTTTTGTCCTTGGTATTGTTCCTTTTTTCCTGAAACGGTGACACTATTCTTTTGATCATCGATGGAGATTACTTCCTCTTTTAGGGTTGTAATATTAGGTTTTAAAGCAAGTTCCGATTTTATTTTTTTGTAGAAATCAATACCTCGAATCATTTTATATTGAAAGGGATCGAGGGCTATTTCTTTTGAAAAACCCGAGGCTTTGAATTCCGCAATATCCCATTGTTTATGAATGATTGAATCCCAAGCAGAATCTTTTTCTTCCCAAAAGCACCAGGTGCGATCGTTATTGTTTTTAGATTCTTTTTCAAGAATCAGAATCGTTTTGTTTTCAAAATAAGTGTCATTACTTAGCGCTTGTGCGAGCATCAAACCCGAAGCACCTCCTCCACAAATAATATAGTCAAAATGGTTTTTGTTTTCCATAGATTCTCTAAAATTAAAGATTTGAATTGGAAATGAGGATAGCTGCTAACCGTATTTTGATTAAATTTGCAAAAGATTTTTGAAAGCCTTACAAAATGGAAACAATAATTGCTTTTTTTGAAGACACAGACCCTGTTTTAGGTGCACTATATGCTACTATTTTTACTTGGGGATTAACAGCATTTGGAGCTTCGTTTGTTTTCTTTTTCAAAAACATGAATCGAGCTGTTCTAGATGGAATGCTCGGTTTTACAGGAGGTGTAATGGTGGCTGCAAGTTTTTGGAGTCTTTTGGCCCCTGGAATAGCAATGAGCCCTGGAGAAGGTTTTGTGAAAGTGATGCCTGCTGCCATTGGATTTGGTTTAGGCGCCTTGTTCATTTTTGCTTTAGATAAAGTACTACCCCACATTCATATTAATTTTAAAGAAAGTGAAGGAATCAAAACTCCTTGGCACAGAACAACACTGTTGGTTCTTGCTATAACTTTACATAATATCCCTGAAGGTTTGGCCGTTGGAGTTCTTTTTGGTGGTGTAGCTGCTGGAATTCCAGAAGCATCAATAGCAGGAGCAGTTGCTCTGGCTATTGGAATTGGAATTCAAAATTTCCCTGAAGGTATTGCAGTTTCGATGCCGTTGAGACGCTTAGGTCTAAGTCGTTTCAAGAGTTTTTGGTATGGACAACTTTCAGCAGCGGTAGAGCCAGTAGCAGCCGTAATAGGTGCAGTTGCCGTTACTTTCTTTACCCCCTTACTTCCTTATGCATTGGCTTTTGCAGCGGGTGCAATGATTTTTGTGGTGGTAGAAGAGGTTATTCCAGAAACACAACAAGACAAATACACCGATATAGCAACCTTAGGTTTTATCGGAGGCTTTATCGTGATGATGTGTTTGGACGTGGCTTTAGGTTAAAACCTATTCTTCGGTTTGCGTACCATTCCAGCCTTGAGCAGTCAATTCGATTTGCTGTCCCAATCCAGTAACCATATTATAACCCGAAGGTTCATCAGTCATATGCCCAATAATGCTTAGGTGTGGATGTCCTTTTACCTTTTCAAAATCACTTTGATCGATGGTAAAAAGTAATTCATAATCTTCCCCTCCATTGAGCGCAGCTGTGGTATTGTTGATGTTGAATTCTTCACAGGTTTTTCCAACCTCTGGATCGATCGGAATTTTATCTTCATAGATTTGACATCCTAATTTAGACGCCTTAGAAAGATGGATTATTTCCGATGAAAGTCCGTCACTTACATCAATCATTGCCGTGGGTTTTACATCCAATTCTTTCAAAAGAGCTTTGATGTCTGTTCTGGCTTCTGGCTTTAATTGACGCTCTATACAGTAACTGTATTCCGACAAATCAGGTTGTGATTGCGGGTTTACTTGGAATACGGCTTTCTCGCGTTCCAATACTTGAAGTCCCATATAAGCTCCACCAAGATCTCCAGTCACAACGACAAGATTCCCTTCTTTAGCTCCACTTCTTAATGCTATTTCCTCTTTCGGTGCTTTTCCAATTGCAGTTACCGAAAGCATTAAACCTTTGGTTGAACTGGTAGTATCTCCTCCAACTAAATCAACTTTATAATTGTTGCACGCCAAATGGATGCCTGCATATAGTTCTTCTATCGCCTCTAAGGGGAACCGATTTGAAACAGCAATTGAAACTGTAATTTGCGTTGCGATTCCGTTCATGGCATAGATGTCCGAAAGATTAACCATTACGGCTTTGTATCCTAAGTGTTTCAGAGGCATATAACTTAAATCAAAATGTACGCCCTCAATTAATAGGTCTGTTGAAACTATAGTTTCTTCGTCCCCGTGCTGAATAACGGCTGCGTCATCTCCGATCCCGATCTGAGTAGAAGGATCATGGATTGTAAAGTCTTTGGTTATTGTCTCAATAAGTGCAAACTCACCTAAAGTAGCAATAGGGGTCTTAGGAATATTTTTATCTTCTAGCATGCTGCAAAAATAAGAGGTTTCTTGAAATAAATCCCTAGGTTTTGGCAGGGTTCTTGGATAGTTTATCTTTAGACAAAATCATCATCGATGAAAATTATTTTTAAACTCCTTTTGGCTTCTTTTACAATCCTTACTAGCTGCACATCTGATCCAATAGAACCTGTCCTTGTTTTAGTAGATGAACCCACCCCCACCCCAACCCCAACACCAATTCCAGACCCATTGGTGACGATTCCGCCTAGTGGATTAATTCCCTGTGCTGATGGACAAGCTGGAGTTTACCCTTGTTTAGGGTATGATTTACAAGCTTTGGTTTCTCTAGAAACCATGGATGCTTCATCAGGAAACGATAGTTGGGGATGGACCGACACCCAAACCGGAAAGGAATATGCGATTATGGGAGTGAACGACGGAACAGCTTTTGTAGATATCAGTACACCCGATCAACCCATTTATTTAGGGAAACTACCTACCGCATCAGATCCAAGTTCTTGGAGGGATATCAAGGTGTACCAAAATTATGCTTTTGTTGTTAGTGAAGCAGCAGATCATGGCTTACAGGTTTTTGATTTAACACGCTTGCGAGATGTAACCAGAGTTCAGCGCTTTACTGCTGATGCTCGTTTAAACAGCTTTGGGAATGCCCACAATATTGCAATCAATGAAACCAGTGGTTTTGCCTATGTGATTGGGAGTAAGTTATTTGACGGCGGTCCTGCTTTTATTG
Source organism: Candidatus Arcticimaribacter sp. (assembly GCA_003023645.1). GTDB lineage: Bacteria > Bacteroidota > Bacteroidia > Flavobacteriales > Flavobacteriaceae > Arcticimaribacter. The sequence goes on from PXYQ01000004.1 coordinate 22,978, forward strand.
ATATAAACGATCCTTTAAATCCAACCTTAGTTGGTGGTTTTTCAGATGAATCGTACTCACACGATGCACATGTAGTTACCTATGATGGACCAGATTTAGAGCATCAAGGCAAGGAAATTTACTTTGGAAGTAATAGTGATGGAGGAATGAATAATCAAGTTGTGATTGTCGATGTTACCGATAAAACTGCTCCAATACTAATTTCGAATATTACCTATAGCAATGGTGGATATACCCATCAAGGGTGGTTGGCAGAAGATCATCAATACTATTATCTTGGAGATGAACTTGATGAAACTCGATTTGGAAACCGTTCCAAGACCTTTGTCTTTGACTTGGAAGATTTGGATAATCCTGTTCTGCACTACAACTATTTGGGAGCTACCAATGCAATTGATCACAATGGATATACTAAAGGCAATTCCTTTTTCTTAGCGAATTATACGGCCGGTATTCGCGAAATAGACATACAAAATATTGCTACAGGCGTAATGGAAGAAGTTGGTTTTTTTGATACCTACCCATCAAATAATGGTGCAAACTTTAATGGTGTTTGGAGTGTTTACCCTTATTTTGAAAGTGGAGTAATTGTAATTAGTGATAGTAACTCCGGACTCTTTTTAGTTAAAGCAAGCGAATAAAACGATGCGTAATTTTTTCATTTTCATACTATTTTGTTTTTGTGGCTGCGAAAGCGCAAGCTACCTTCCAGAAGATTTCTCTTCTTTTGAAGGAAAACTTTCTTGGGTAAAAACATTTGGAGGTTCAAACGAAGATATTGCTCATGCTGTCATTGAAACTGAAGATGGCGGTTTTGCTGTTTTTGGAAACACCAAAAGTGTTGATGGGGATGTCACAGATAAGACGATAGAAGAAAGTGATCTATGGCTTTTGAAGTTTAATGCAGAAGCCGAATTGGAGTGGACCAAAACCTATGGCGGTTCTGGAGATGATCGTGGTCATTCGTTGATTCAAATGAACGATGGTGGTTTTATGTTGTTGGGTTATAGCCAAAGCGCAGATGGACTTGGCAGCAACAACGAAGGACAACACGACAACTGGGTTTTACGAGTAGATGCACAAGGAGCTTTTATGTGGGAACGGAGTTTTGGATACGGAGGGCACGATCACGCATACAGTATTATAAAAACTGCTGATGGTGGTGCTTTATTCAATGGGTTCTTAGATGTAACAGCTTCAAATGGAGCTGGTAATTCTGTTGCAGACCGATCGGGGAGTCTTCATGGAGTGGGAGAGTTTTGGTGTCATAAAATCAATTCAGAAGGCGTAGTTGAATGGCGAAATTATTATGGTGGAACGAGTAACGATCGCTCCTATGATGCGACAGAATTAGCAAATGGCAACTTTGTTTTAGTCGGTACTTCAGAAAGTGTAGACGTAGACATTACAGACCCACAAGGGAGTTATGACGTTTGGGTTGTAACGATTGATGCAACTGGAAATTTACTTTGGGAAAAATCGTTAGGCGGGTCTGAAATCGATGGCGCCAATGCAGTTCTTCAAAACGCTGAAGGTAACATCGTAGTATTTGGAAATAGTTTCAGTTCCGATGGAGATAGAAGTTTCTCGAAAGGGAGTTCTGATTTTTGGATTGCAACCTTAAGTCCCTCTGGAGCGCTTTTGTCCGAAGACTCTTTTGGTGGCTCTTCTTTTGATTTAGGCCGCGGTCTAGCATCTGGATCAGACGGCGTTTTATGGCTTGCAGGATATTCTAGAAGTAACGATGGCGATGTGTCTTCGAATAAAGGAGATAATGATATGTTGATTTTGCGCCTGTCGCCAGACCATGTTGTACTGAACAGTCTTTCTTTAGGCGGTTCTGCGCTTGACCTAGCCCACGATGTTATTGAATTATCTTCAGGCAAAATTATCGTGATCGGCGAAACCGAAAGTACCGACGGACCCTTTCAAGAGAACCGTGGGAACAAGGATATAGTGATTGCCCAATTCCATTAGTTTTTTATATTTTATCATAGGGTATATCTATTCTAGTTTGTAGGGCATAATGCTTGAAATGTCCTATATTTGTTCTTTATTTAGAAAAATTATAAATAACTATGATTAAAGTCTCTGAAACTGCAAAACAAAAAGTATCTGTTTTAATGCAAGAAGAAGGTTTCGATCCCATAAACGACTACGTTCGTGTAGGCGTAAAAAGTGGTGGTTGCTCTGGGCTTTCTTATGATTTGAATTTTGATAAAAAACAGCGTGATGAAGATCGTCTTTTCGAAGACAATAACGTCAAAATTGTTGTGGATAAAAAAAGCCTTTTGTATTTGCTGGGAACTACTCTCGAATACTCAGGCGGTTTAAATGGAAAAGGATTTGTATTCAATAATCCCAATGCAAATAGGACATGTGGATGTGGTGAGAGTTTTTCACTTTAAAAGAAAAATGCGATGGCATATACTGAAGAAGAATTAAAAAAAGAGTTAGAGACTAAAGAATACGAATACGGTTTTTATACAGACATCGATTCGGATACTTTTCCTATTGGATTAAACGAAGATATCGTTCGTGCAATTTCAAAACGAAAAGAAGAACCCGAATGGATGACCGATTGGCGTTTAGATGCCTACCGTTCTTGGATAGAAATGAAGGAGCCAGACTGGCATAATGTAAAGTATAAAAAACCTGATTTTCAAGCCATTTCGTATTACTCAGCTCCAAGTAAAAAAGATAAATACGAAAGCTTAGATGAGGTTGATCCGGAATTACTGGACACCTTTAAAAAACTAGGGATTTCTTTAGACGAACAAAAAGTCCTTGCAGGAGTAGCAGTAGACATTGTTGTTGACTCCGTTTCTGTGGCAACAACCTTTCGTGATACGCTGGCCAAAAAAGGGATCATCTTTTGTTCAATTTCTGAAGCAATTAAAGAGCACCCGGATTTAGTCAGAAAATATATTGGTTCCGTTATCCCTGTAAAAGACAACTTTTATGCAGCACTCAATTCAGCAGTTTTTTCTGATGGATCGTTTTGTTACATTCCCAAAGGTGTTCGATGCCCAATGGAATTATCAACGTACTTTAGAATCAATCAAGCCGGAACTGGCCAATTCGAAAGAACGCTAGTAATAGCAGACGAATCGAGTTATGTGAGTTACCTCGAAGGGTGTACAGCACCATCACGAGACGAAAATCAACTGCATGCAGCCGTAGTAGAATTAGTTGCTATGGATGAGGCTGAAATTAAATATTCAACCGTTCAAAACTGGTATCCAGGAAACAAAGAGGGTAAAGGTGGTGTATTCAACTTTGTAACCAAAAGAGGAATTTGCCATAACAGCGCTAAAATTTCTTGGACACAAGTAGAAACAGGTTCTGCTGTTACTTGGAAATATCCTTCCTGTATTTTAAAAGGAGATAATTCTATTGGAGAGTTTTACTCCATTGCAGTTACCAATAACTTTCAGCAAGCCGATACGGGGACTAAAATGATCCACCTCGGAAAGAACACACGAAGTACGATCATCTCTAAAGGGATTTCTGCTGGACGCTCTCAAAACAGCTACCGTGGTTTAGTTCAAGTGCATCCGAATGCAACCAATGCTCGAAATTTTTCTCAATGTGATTCACTCCTTATGGGCGATCAATGTGGGGCGCATACCTTTCCTTATATCGAAGTTAAGAACAATTCAGCTCAAATAGAACACGAAGCCACAACGAGTAAAATTGGCGAAGACCAAATTTTCTATTGTAACCAACGTGGAATTGATACAGAAAAAGCAATCGCACTTATTGTAAATGGATTTAGTAAAGAAGTTTTAAATAAACTTCCAATGGAGTTCGCCGTAGAGGCACAAAAATTATTAGAAATTTCCCTCGAAGGTTCGGTGGGATAAGATTACATAAATTATGTTAACAGTAAAAGATCTCCACGCAAGTGTAGAAGGAAAAGAAATTTTAAAAGGAATTAATCTTCAAGTAAATCCAGGAGAAGTTCATGCGATTATGGGTCCAAACGGATCAGGAAAAAGCACACTTGCTGCTGTAATTGCTGGAAACGAAGATTATGAAGTTAGTTCAGGCGAAATAACCCTCAACGGAGAAGAGTTGTCTGAAGCTGATGCGGAAGAACGCGCACACAAAGGAATCTTCCTTTCTTTTCAATATCCAATAGAAATTCCAGGTGTTACGGTTACCAATTTCATCAAAACTGCGATCAACGCAAATAGAAAAGCACAAGGTCTAGAGGATATGCCTGCCAAAGACATGTTGAAGAACATTCGCGAAAAAGCAGCACTTCTAGAAATTGATTCTAAATTCTTATCACGTTCCCTAAACGAAGGTTTTTCGGGAGGAGAAAAGAAAAGAAATGAGATTTTTCAGATGGCAATGTTGGAGCCTAAATTGGCCATCTTAGATGAAACCGATTCTGGTTTGGATATCGATGCACTTAAGATTGTTGCCAATGGTGTTAACAAATTAAAAAGTAAAGACAATGCAGTGGTCGTGATTACACATTACCAACGCTTGTTAGATTATATCGTTCCCGATTTCGTTCACGTACTTTATAATGGTAAAATTGTAAAGTCAGGCACCAAAGAATTGGCGCACGAATTGGAAGCAAAAGGATATGATTGGATTAAACAACTAGTGGACTAACTATGGATTTAAAAGAAAAATTAATATCCTCTTTTATGGCATTCGAAGAACAGTTGGATCTGTCTTCTACTGTCCATGAAATCCGCACGAATAGTTTGAAGCAATTCGAAGCATTAGGTTTCCCTACCAAAAAAGATGAGGCTTGGAAGTATACTTCCTTAGCAAAGCTGTTGAAAAACGATTACTCAATTTTCCCTAAAAAAGAAACAACAACAGAGCTCAAAGATGTAAAGAAGTATTTTTTATATGACATTGACACCTACAAGGTCGTTTTTATTGATGGAATTTACAGCCCGTTTTTATCGGACACTACCCACGACGGGATCGACGTTTGTTTGCTTTCTGCAGCGCTTACTAAAGATAAGTATAAAGGAACTATTGAAACCTATTTCAATACCATAGCCAAAAAAGACGATAGCCTTACCGCATTGAATACTGCTTTCACTAAAGAAGGTGCTTATATCTACATTCCAAAATCGGTTGTTGCAGAAAAACCCATACAAATCCTTCACTTTTCTACAAGTGAACAAGGGCCCATGCTATTACAGCCAAGAAACTTAATTGTAGCGGAAGAAAACGCACAAGTTCAGATTTTTGAGCGTCATCAGAGTTTAGTGCCGCATCAGGTATTGACGAACGCTGTGACCGAAATTTTTGCAGCTGAAAACGCAATAGTAGATTACTACAAAGTACAGAATGATTTAGATGAAGCCTCTCTTATTGACAACACCTATGTTGCTCAAAAAGGTAAAAGTCATGTAAGTGTGCATACATTCTCTTTTGGAGGACAACTGATACGAAACAACTTGAACTTTTATCAAAAAGGAGAGTATATCGATTCTACCATGAAAGGGATCACCATCATTGGTGATAGACAACATGTAGATCATTACACCCTAGTTGACCATGCGCAGCCTAACTGTGAAAGTCACCAAGATTATAAAGGTATTTATGCCGACAAATCGGTGGGTGTTTTTAATGGTAAAATCTATGTAAATCAGATTGCTCAGAAAACCAATGCCTTCCAAAAGAACAACAACATCTTGTTGGACAATACTGCAACCATCAATACCAAACCTCAGTTAGAGATTTTTGCTGATGATGTTAAATGTTCTCACGGTTGTACTATTGGACAGCTCGATGAAGATGCATTGTTTTATTTACGCTCAAGAGGAATACCCAAAAGAGAAGCTAAAGGATTACTTACTTACGCGTTTGCAAACAATGTTTTGGAAAGTGTAAAAATCCCTGCATTGAAACTACGAATTAACAAGCTGATTGCCGATAAATTGGGCGTTAGCATAGGACACGACTTATAAAGAATGTTTGACGTAAACAACATACGAAAAGATTTCCCAATACTGGAGCGAACCGTAAATGGTCAGCCCCTGGTATATTTTGATAATGCAGCAACTTCACAAACACCAAATCAGGTGATCGATGTAATTGCTGACTATTATCGGAATTACAATTCCAATATCCATCGTGGAGTTCATACGCTAAGTCAAGAAGCTACGGACGCTTATGAAGGTGCAAGAAAAACGGTTCAAAACCATTTTAATGCAGCTCATCCTCACGAAATCATCATGACTTCTGGGACAACGCATAGCATCAATATCATTGCGTCGGGTTACACTCAAATCCTTCGAGAAGGAGATGAACTGATTCTTTCGGCCATGGAACATCACTCCAACATTGTGCCTTGGCAAATGTTGTGTGAACGTACTGGGGCTGTACTAAAAGTAATTCCCATGAACCAAACTGGTGTTTTGGAAATGGATGTTTATAAGACTTTACTTTCAGAAAAAACCAAACTGGTTTTTGTAAATCATGTTTCCAATGCTTTAGGAACTGTAAACCCTATAGATGAAATCATTAAAGAAGCCCATGCCATTGGAGCAAAAGTACTCCTCGATGGCGCACAGGCTGCACCTCATATCAAGGCTGATGTACAGGCTTTAGATGTTGATTTTTATGTTACTTCTGCTCACAAATTATGTGGACCAACTGGCGTTGGAATGTTGTACGGAAAAGAATCTTTATTGAATATGCTTCCTCCTTATCAGGGTGGAGGAGAAATGATCGCTGAGGTGCGTTTCGAAAAAACTACCTATGCCGATTTACCACATAAATTTGAAGCAGGAACTCCAAATATTGCTGGAGGAATTGCTTTCGGAGCTGCCCTTGATTATATGAATGGGATTGGTTTTGACACCATTGCTGCTTACGAACATGAATTGTTGGACTATGCAACAGAACAACTGAAAGCGATTGAAGGAGTTCGTATTTACGGAGAAGCACCACAGAAAACTGCAGTAGTTTCGTTTAATGTAAATGAAATTCACCCCTACGATATTGGTAGTATTCTAGATAAATTGGGAATAGCCGTTCGTACAGGGCATCATTGTGCACAACCCATTATGGATTTTTATAAAATCCCAGGAACTGTTCGCGCATCGTTTTCTTTTTATAATACCAAAGAAGAAATTGACATGATGATTAAAGCACTGAAACGTGCAATTCAAATGTTGGAATAAATAGCATTACCTTAGCGAATTATGAGCATACAAGAGATACAAGAAGAGATTATAGAAGAGTTTGCGATGTTCGAAGACTGGATGCAGCGATACGAATACATGATCGATTTAGGGAAAACACTTCCTTTGATTGCAGCCGAATTCAAAACCGATGACAACATCATCAAAGGCTGTCAAAGTAAAGTTTGGGTTCACGCTGAACTCAAAGACAGTCAACTCGAATTTACAGCCGACAGTGATGCAATCATTACTAAAGGTATTATTGCTATTTTGATTCGGGTATTTTCGAATCAACACCCTAAAGATATCTTAGCTTCCGACACGAGTTTTATCGATCAAATCGGGCTTAAAGAACATTTATCACCGACACGAGCCAATGGTTTGGTTTCGATGATTAAACAAATTAAAATGTACGCCATAGCGTTCCAAACACAACTTAGTTAATTATGTCAGAAAACACCTTAGATACCCAAGAGTTAGGAGAAAAAGTGGTCAATGTACTCAAAACTATTTTCGATCCTGAGATACCCGTTGATATTTACGAACTGGGACTGATATACGACGTTTTTGTAAACGAAGATCGAGATGTTAAAATTTTAATGACCCTAACGACTCCAAATTGTCCAGTAGCAGAAACACTTCCAGTTGAGGTAGAAGAAAAAGTGAAATCGCTCGACGAAGTAAATGATGCCGAGGTTGAAATCACTTTTGATCCTCCATGGACTCAAGATTTAATGAGTGAAGAAGCCAAATTGGAACTCGGATTTTTATAAAAAATCATGGGAGATGAAATCGTAAATAAAGTCGCACAGAGTGTTCTGATTACCTTTGATCTAGAAGACCTCTATGTGCACGGAGTTCGGACCCAAATTGACTTGAGTCAATGGTTGGAACAAGGTTTTATTTTACGAGAAAAAGAATTTAGAGCAGTAATTACAACCCACGATTGGTCTATGTACCAAGAACATTATGTCGCACTGTCTTGCTCAACAGATGCCATTCTTCCCGCCTGGGCAAGCCTTTTGATTACGGCTCAACTCAACCGTGTTGCAAATCAAATTGTTTGGGGTTCCCTTCAAGATCTAGAACATCAATTATTTCTTCAAGCTATTGATCAATTGGATTTAACTTCTTTCGAAGGTAAGCCCGTAATTGTAAAAGGTTGCTCTGAAAAAGAAATCCCTGAAAGCGCCTTTGTATACCTCATTCAAAAACTACAACCTGTAGTTAAAAGTCTTTTTTACGGAGAAGCTTGTTCCTCAGTTCCCCTTTATAAGAGGTAACTTATAATGTGTAACACATTCACTTTGTTTAAGATACATTTAGAAAACCTAAATTATATCTTATGCGCTACGTATTGCTATGTTTGTTTTTTGTTTTTTTGAGTTGTAAAAAAGACGTAAACCCTCCAGTTGTAGAAACATCGTTCAGTTTTATTGGAAGCTGGGATTATAGTCAAAAAATTTATCGTTTTGCAGATACACCTTTTATGCAAGTTAGTAATGGTTTAGAGTGTAATGGAGAAACGAATTTTACTTTCCGTACCGACGAATTTGAGATCACTATTGCCGAAGGAGTTGCTTGCGAAGAAAAATTCTTTTATGTTTTAGCTTACGATTTAATAAAACAAAATGACAGTACCCACGTGCTAACATCGGATCGATTAATTAGAACCAATTACAATCCAACTGAGCAGCCAAATTTTAGTGATATCCCTCTAATTGATAATGAAGTTGAATTGGTTATACGCTCCGAAAATGAGTTCATTACCCATTTGAATTTACCCGATGAGCCTCTTTTTGAAGGTAGAACCTATGAGTCTTCCTATATTCGATATCAACGAATTCAAAACTAAAGAAGCTTAAAGTTTTAGTATCTTGGTGCTAGAATAAAAGCATTTGAATACCCAAAAAAAAGTTTTGATAGTCACGTATTACTGGCCACCTTCGGGAGGTTCAGGAGTTCAACGTTGGATGTATTTTGCCAAATATTTAAAGCAACTAGGCTGGGAGCCGATTGTTGTTACTGTTGATGAAAAAAAAGCCTCTTATGCTGTTCTCGATACTTCTTTAAATCAAGAAGTTGATAACATACGTGTACACAAAACCAATACACGCGAACCATTGCAATGGTATTCTTTATTGACTAGCGGTTCTAGAAACAAAGGAATTCCCCAAGGAGAAGTCAATCGTACAACCGTCTTCAGAAAACTTGCCGCCTATATACGTGGAAACTTTTTTGTCCCCGACGCTCGAAAAGGTTGGGTGTCATTTGCACTCAAAGCTTCAAGGAAGATCATCATTGAAGAAAAAATAACCCATGTCATAACGACTGGCCCGCCACATTCTACACATTTGGTTGGACTCCAACTTCAGCAAGAATTCGATTTGAACTGGCTTGTCGATTTTCGTGACCCATGGTCCGATTTGTTTTATAATAAGGAACTCTATAGAAGCCAAAGCACCATCAAAAAAGATTTGTACTTGGAAACTCAAGTCCTTCAAGCAGCCAATGGTGTACTTACCACAATTGGAGGTAAACTACATGAAGACTTAAAGTTGAAAGCTCCACTCCAAAATTTGTATGCCCTCCCTAATGGTTATGATGCAGAGCTTATGCAGTTGGTGCAAGTTCAACAACCTCAGGATGTGTTTCACGTGGTCTATACAGGTTTACTGACCCATAACCAGCCCTATAACGCTGTTTTAAAAGCGTTAAATTCCATTTCCACTCTACTGCCTATTCGACTCTCTTTGGCGGGAACCATATCCGCAGCAATACGATCGGAAATCCAAACCGCATATCCCCAAATTGAATTGGTATATCACGGATACCTGTCACATAAAGATGCTATCGGTTTAATGAAACGTGCTCATCTTTTACTTAATTTTATCTTTCTGGGAGCACAAACTCAAATGATTTCAGGAAAATTATTGGAGTACATCGCAACCGAAATCCCTATTCTTTCGATCGGAAATCCGGACTCTGAATCCGGGCGATTTATAGCCCAAGGAACAGCTGCAACGATGTTAGATGAAAATGATACAAACGCTATTTTGGATTTCATTCAAATCGCAGTTACACAAAAAGATTCCATTCGAAATACGTTTCCACAACTAGGGGAGTGGAGTAGAGAGGCTTTGACTTTAAAGTTGATTTCTATTTTTGAGGGAAAAACTCAGGTTTAAAAAAATGTATTGATATTGAATCTAATTTTTCATTTTTTCTCTAAGTAGGTTTATGAAGTGATTTGTAGTTTACTTAGATTGAAGGGTTAGTCCAAGAGCAATTTGGCCAATGTCTGTTAGTAAATCATTTTGAGGCGTTTCTACAATCCGACCAATTTCTTTTCCATCTCTTTTAAAAATAAAAGTAGGAACACGATATATCTTCTTTCCTTTTTCTTCTCCATTAGGTCCTTTTTTGTAACGTTCAGCAATGTCATAGAGGGCTATAAAATGTAGTTTTCCTCTTTCTAAACCCAAGTGATCCCATGTCTTTACAAATCTTGGCACCCATATTTTACTATCCCAACACCAAGTACCCATATAGATATCTACCTCAATATCATTAAGCTCTTTTGACCAAGAATAACCTTTTTTCGTTATTTTAAACGCGTCATAATGTTTAGTAAACCATGAAGCATATAATGTATTTCTTTCTAGTTCATTAATGTCAAAAGGGCCGCATAAGTGCGTCTCTCCGCGTTGGTTGACGTAGGTTGTTTCTTCCTGTGCAAAACAAAAAGTGACAGTGCACAAAAGCAGTAGGGTGTAGCATGATTTTTTCATTGGGATGAAGTTTAGGTTAATGGTAGTAGAACAGATTTGGAAGCTATTCTTTATAAAGATATAAAATTTTTAGTATTCAATTATTTATAAAAGTTCATCTCTTCGAGATAGGTCCAGCTTTCTGGTGGAACAAGTGCTCGCACACTTTGTCCTTTCTTTATTGCAGCTCGGATGGCAGAGGACGATAATTCAATTTGCGGAGCGTTGACCAAATTGATTTTTGGATGCTGTTTAAATTGAGGCGGAATGGGTTGACCAGACTTCCTAGGATATACATAGAGTTCGTAACGTTCTAAAATCAATTCATGATTTTTCCATTTGGGAAAATTTACTAAATTATCTTCTCCCATAAGAAGCACAAAATGCTTGTTGGGATGTTTTTCTTCTAAAAGTGCTAGGGAGTTGATGGTGTAATTTGGAGTAGGTAATCCAAATTCAATATCAGAATGCCGAAGTTTAGTATAATCTTTTGTTGCCCTATAAACCAGTTCCAGCCGATGTCGATTCCCTAAGATAGAATCTTTTTTCTTCATGGGGTTTTGAGGAGTTACTACAAACCATACTTCATCGATGTCTGTTGTCTCTGTAAAGTGATTTGCTAAAATAAGATGCCCGATGTGGATGGGGTTAAATGTTCCGAAGTAGAGCCCAATTTTTTTCATGCTATAAATATAGGAATTAGATTGTAAAATCAAAGTCCCATAAAACCCTTTACCTGTTGAACTACCTGTTTTTTAGCTAATTCCAAATCATCGTTAATGATTATGGTGTCGAATTGAGGCGCAAAACTCAGTTCTTCTTCTGCTCGAGCCAGTCGCATTTCAATTGCTTCTTCATCTTCTGTGCCCCTTCCACGTAAACGCTTTTCTAAGGCTTCTTTGGAAGGTGGTTGAATGAATAGAGCAAGGGTTTGATCGGGGTATTGTTCTTTGATTCGAAGTCCTCCTTTGACATCAATATCAAAAAGAACATGTTTGCCTAATGCCCATAGACGTTCTAGTTCGGATTTTAGCGTTCCATAAAATACACCCGTATAAACTTCTTCAAATTCAACAAAAGCGTTTGCATCGATTTTTTGTTGAAAGTCAGAGAGGGAAAGAAAATGATAGTCTGTACCGTTAATTTCTGCTCCTCGAGATTCTCTTGAAGTTGCAGAAATAGAAAACCCAAGCGGAAGCTCTTGGGTTAAAAGATGTTGAACTAAGGTTGTTTTTCCACTTCCAGAAGGGGCAGAAAAAACAAATAATTTTCCTTCTTGCATCTAAAGTACGTTAAGCAATTGTTCTTTTATTTTTTCTAGTTCGTCTTTCATTTGGACTACAATTTTTTGAAGTCCCGAGTGATTTGCTTTCGAACCAATGGTGTTGATTTCTCTACCCATTTCTTGAGCGATAAAACCAAGTTTTTTACCGTTGGGTTGATCCTGTGCCATGATTTCATTGAAATAGGCTAAATGATTGGCAAGCCGAACTTTCTCTTCAGTAATATCGTATTTTTCTAAATAATAGATCAACTCCTGTTCCAAACGGTTTTGATCAATTTCTAGTGTCAGTTGATCCAGTGCAGTCTTTAACTTGAGGGTTATCTTTTCTTTGCGTTCAGGATCGATAAGAATTGCATCGTCAAGTAGGTTTTTGATTACTTCAAGACGTATGACAAAATCTTTCCCTAAAGCAGCTCCTTCGTTTTCGCGATAGTCATTGACACGTTCTAGAGCAGACGAAAAAACAGTTAGTAAAACTTCTTTCTCTTCTTCTTTTAAATCCTCTTTTTCAGTCTTGAGTGCATCGGGTAAACGAATCGCCATTTTGAGTAATTCGGTGGTTTCCCCTTGATGAATTCCTTGTAATTGTGCAATGTAGTCGTCAATAACCTCTTTGTTTATTTGAGTAGTATTGGTACCACTGTTTCCTTCTATATAAACAGAAACATCGATTTTCCCTCGGATTAATCCTTTGTTCAGTAAACCCCTTAGTTGTGGTTCTAGTTCTCTAAAGATATGCGGGATTCTGAAATTTAAGTCGATGTTTTTACTGTTCAGCGTTCGGATTTCAACAGTTAATTTTTTAGTTAAAACGAGTGCTTCGCTTTTCCCAAACCCGGTCATTGATGTTATCATGCAGTTGTTATAGTTCTTTAATTTTTATATTCCTAAAGGAAACCTGATCACCGTGATCTTGTAGTCCTATTTTTCCTGTTCTGAACGTTCCAAATTTAGGAGCATGTGTATAATTAGATGCTTCTGTATTTCCAAATTTAGAAGCCTTAACTAAAGCATCCCATTCTGAACCGTGTACTGCAAAAGTAACAATTTCTGTTCCATTCAATACTACACTTCCTTCGTTCTTGTTGTGATCAACCGTAAGTACTACGTGGTTCCACTGTCCTGCAGGATTACAAACATCAGCGGTGGGTTGCACCATGTCATACAAGGCACCGGCTTGATGAAATTTTGGATTGGCTTGTGCATCAGGATGACGTTCATTGTCTAGTACCTGAATTTCTGGTCCTGTTAAATAGGGTTCCCCAAATTCTGGACTCTCTTGAACAGCCCAAAAGATTCCACTGTTTCCAACTTCTGACACATTCCATTCTAAGGATAACACAAAACTGGTATATTCTTTATCAGTAACAATGTTTTTACCTCCATCGCCATAGGTTCTATTTTCTTTAGGTGTAAAAACCATCGCATCGTCAACTACGGACCATTGGTCACTCATTCCTTCTCCATTATATTGGTGCCATCCGTTCAAGGTTTTACCATCGAATAATGCAGTCCATCCTTGTGTTGTTTCCACGGCTTGTTCTTTTTGAGGTTCAGTTGTTTTCTTTTTGTCTGGGTTTCCTTTACAGGAAAAGAGCCCAACAGAAATGCACAATACAGCAAGTAAATTTTTCATTTGATTTGATTTAAAGGTTGAGTATTTTTTTTAAAAATTCAGGATCGGCAGATCCACCGGCAAAGTCATCGAATACTTTATCAGTTGCTTCAATGATATGACTTTGAATGAATGGAGCTCCTTCTCTAGCGCCCTGCTCTGGGCTTTTGATACAGCATTCCCATTCCATTACGGCCCAAACATCGCAGCCGTATTCTGTTAGTTTTGTGAAGATTGATTTAAAATCAATTTGACCATCTCCAGGCGAGCGATAACGGCCAGCACGATCAATCCAATCGCCATAGCCACCGAAAGCACCTTTTTTTCCATTGGGTTTGAATTCAGAATCTTTCACGTGAAAGGATTTTATGAATTCGTGGTAGTGATCGATATAGGTGATATAGTCGAGTTGTTGTAATACAAAGTGACTCGGATCGTATAGTATATTTACTCTTTTGTGGTTTCCTGTTGCTTTCAAAAAACGTTCAAAAGTAACCCCATCATGCAAATCTTCTCCCGGATGGATTTCATAACACAAATCCACTCCATTGTCTTCGTAAACATCCAAAATAGGCAACCAGCGTTTGGCTAGTTCTTCAAAGCCCATTTCAACTAATCCTTTTGGACGTTGTGGCCATGGATGCCAGGTGTGCCAGAGGAGTGAACCCGAAAATGTAGCCGAAACATTGAGTCCTAATCTACGACTAGCAATAGCTGCTTTTTTTACAGTTTCTATTGCCCATTCAGTTCTAGCCTTTGGGTTGTTTTTATATGCGTCGGGTGCAAAATTATCGAACAT
>PXYQ01000080.1 GCA_003023645.1 Candidatus Arcticimaribacter sp.
TGAAGGGAGTCATCACAACGAGTATTACTTACAACGCCTATCTAAAGGGAGTAGTCGATTGGCACTTGAAGCTCAAGAAAAATTCCCAGACAGCACCATCTATATTGTACCCGTTGGCATCAACTACAGTCACCATCAGTTGCCGTGGCAAGAAGTACACTTAGTGTACGGCAATCCAATACTTGTAGGAGAATTTCTAGAGAAATACAGAGAAAACAGTAGCGCTACAATCAATCAGCTTAGAGAAGTTTTGAAACGTGAAATGAAAGCTTGCCTGTGGCTCCCAGAAAATGAAGAACACTATTTACAAAAGAAAAAATACATCAATCTTGAAAACACCAAACTTGGCTTTTATAAGTTAAGAGAGCAACTTCTTCTAGATCCAAAACAACTGAAGACAATCGAAAACAAGGGTTCTATTGGGCAATTTTGGATCAGTCTTTTTAGTCTTCCAAATCTATTGCCATTGATCGGGATAGGTTGGGTTGTAAAATTGTTCCCAGATATCGTATTTCACAACTCGATAAAGTACATGGTAGGGCTTTTTATGTTCGCATTTTGGTGGAAAATATTAATTTTTTCTGGAACTTATATCTACGGGATATCAACAGGAATAGGCCTTTTCATTGGCTCTTTATTTTTTCTTTATCTAAGACAGATGTTGATTTCTAAATATAAATCAAACTAATAAGTAAAAACTATATTACTTAGATTAAACGATCTAAAACAAATTACAGTTTTCGGTAAACGTGTTATTAAATCAATAATAATTATTGTTTTATTAATTTAATAGATTTTAACTATTATAAATAATCTCATAGGTTCTCGCCATAAGATTACTCGGCTTTAATTACCTTTGGGCTATGGAAGATTTGATCATTATTGGAGCCGGACCCATAGGTTTGGCTTGTGGTATCGAGGCTAAGAAGAAAGGCTTGCAATACACCATAATCGAAAAAGGGATGCTGGTAAACTCACTGTACCACTACCCGCAAAACATGACCTTCTTCTCTACCTCTGATCGTTTAGAAATTGGAGGCATCCCTTTTATATCTCATAACCCCAAACCTACTCGGGCAGAAGCTTTAGAATATTATAGGCGAGTAACTACCTCTTGGGAGTTGAACGTAAACCTTTATGAAGACGTTATTCTATTTGAAAAAATAACAGGGGGATTTAAAATTCAAACAAACAAAAAAGAGTACACTTCCAAAAATATAGTGCTTGCAACTGGGTTCTATGACCTACCCTACAAACTGAATATACCGGGGGAAGCGTTGGAGAAGGTAACGCACTACTACAAAGAACCTCATCCCTATTTCGGAATGGACATTGTTGTTGTTGGTGCAGCTAATTCTGCTGTTGACGTTGCCCTAGAGACCTACCGTAAAGGAGCAAAAAGTGTCACCCTTGTGGTGCGTGAAAAGGAAGTAGGTGCAAATGTAAAATACTGGGCACGTCCTGATATTCTTAATAGGATAGAAGAAGGGAGTATTCCGGCATACTTCGAATCCAAACTCATTGAAATTAAACCCCAAAGTGTCCGTATTCAGACAACCGATGGAACTATTGAAATTCAAAATGATTTTGTATTAGCAATGACCGGTTATCAACCCGATTTTACGCTTCTAAAGTCTTTAGGAGTTCTCTTTCACACCGATGCCTTCAAAACTCCTCAATACGATGAACATACTATGGAATCATCTCAAAAAGGAGTCTACCTCGCTGGGGTAGTTTGCGGAGGTTTAAAAACGAATAAGTGGTTTATTGAGAATTCAAGAGTTCATGCTGAACAAATTGTAACAGCAATTTCGAAATCCTAAACTAACTTTGCCAGAGCCAAAACAGACCCTATGTGCACTCCGTCGTGGAATAAGACAAAAGGGAAAGCGGTAGCAAACGAGTTCAATTCCATTTTAGTAGAAGTAGTGTAAGGCTGATAGTTTTCAAAAATACCAGCTTCGATATCTTTATTCAACTGTTCCATCGTCGACATTAATGCGGCATCAATAGCATCTACAAACTCTTGACTAACATCCCCTTCAGGTTTAGTGCCTTTTCGGTAGCTATCGATCCAAGACTGAGGAACTATAGGCTTTAAGCCAGACAAGGTGTACATTATCGATTGTTGAGTAGCAAGAGCATGTGCAACATTCCAAATGATATTATTATTAAAACCCTCGGGTACGGTATTGAGCTGTTCCAAAGAAAAATTCTTTAAGAAACGAGAATATATTGCGCGATTATGGGCAAGTATGGATAAATGTTCTTTCATGATGTAGTTTTTTTAAAGGTAAAGAAATTATAAAATAGATACCTGTACTTAGAGTCTTATTTAAAGTTGTTAAGCTAATTGTATTCAGCTCGGGATAATGACATGAAGTCTCGTTGGGTGTATTTCAATCTGAAGTTCTTGATTGGAAATACGATTCGTTTCTCCGTCTAACTGAATTAAAAACTCATTGGATGTGCTTTCGATGACAACGTCAGAAATTGAGATGATTTCTAAAAGTTTCTCTGAAAGTTTTAATCCAAATTGACCATCCGAAACAAGAGCTTTAGAACAAGAGACAAAGCCTCTAGTTTGCTTGTTTATATAAGTACTGATGAACTCAGAGTCAAAACTAACACCCCAGATTATAAAAGAAAAAATGTTGATTGACCAGGTCAGCATCCATACCTGTAGAATGCATCTTGCGAATTACTGCTAATACTCCTTTTATATTCAAAGGGGTTTCCGCAAAAACAAACATGAGTTTGTTGCCAAAATGAATCTAACGCCAACTGCTCTGATAATTTTATTATGGCGTTTTCTGAATGAGAATTAATGAAAAATGAATTTTCTTTTTCATCTTCAGTTGGCTTCTAATGCTCCTTTAACGATTCGATTATTATAATCATGAAGATAAGCCTTTCCTTTTTCTTCCAATGCATTCATTGCATTAGTTCGGGATTCAATCAAGTTCACTTCGAGCCCATAGTCCTCTTTTAAATAAAATCCAATAGCATCTGATCCACTATATAAACAGATGTATTCTTCATTCATGAAAAAATAAATTCCAGCTCCAAAGTAATTCACAACCAACGATGAATCTTCGTTGCCGACAAGACTTCTCCCCCAACTTCGAATAGGCTTTTCATAACCCATTAGATGAGCAACGGTTGGCATAATGTCCATATGCTGCGCTAGGTCCTGTCGGTCTTCGTTCCATGATTTATTTGGTGCGTAGAACATAACGGGGGCTGCAAAACGATTGATCGTCTTTTGATAAAAATCGTAGTGCGATTGACTTCCGTGATCTGCTGTAAATACAAACAGCGTGTTTTCGAACCAAGGTTCGTTTTTACTAGAAGCCATAAACTGCTCAATCGCATAGTCGGTATATTGAACGCATTTGTGCATCGGAATATATCCTTCTATAAATTTATCCTCGTACTCCTCAGGAATTTGAAAAGGAGCATGTGAACTCACTGAAAAAACAGTAGCAAAAAACGGGTTAGCCTCTTCGGTCAATTGCTGTTGCATAAACTGAAAAAATGGCTCGTCCCAAATGCCCCATATACCGTCATAGTCAGCGTCGTTGTTGTATTCATTTTTTCCATAATACGCATCAAAACCTAAGACTTGAGAAAAGCCTAAAAACCCCATAGATCCGTTTGATGCCCCATGAAAAAAGGAGGTAGCATATCCCATTTCTTCGCTGATTGAAACTAAGGACTGAACAGGTTGAGTAGCGTATTGAGATGAAGTATACGCAGTTTCAAAAGATGGTATCCCAGCCAAAACAGAAGGCATACCGTGAATTGACTTCCGACTATTTGCAAAGGCATTTGAAAATACAATACTGTGCTGCGCTAACGAATCTAAAAAAGGAGTGAAACTTTCAAAATTATCTATTCCAGTCGACCCATTCATAGCGCCCCAATATTCCCTTCCAAAACTTTCTAGAATAAAAATTACAACATTGGGCGATGTTTCAAATTCATTTGAATTCGAATAGGTTTTGATCGGATGAATTAAGGCCTCGATCTGTGCTTCGCTATAGTCTTCCGAATATTTAAAGCTGTTTTTACCATACGTTCTGATGAAGGTAAAAGGCGAATTGAGAACAACATCTGCTTGTGAAGGATGATCTACCTTTTCCATGGCATGGATTAGAGTAATCGGACGCGTACTGTGCCTCCAGTCTCCTCGAATTCCAATGATTGCCGATGCTGCTACAGCAACAAATAAAACAACAGAAGAAATTACATAAGAAGGCGTGTGTACTTTTTCAACTCGTTTTACAGCTAAAAGTTTATACGCTTTTACCCATAGATAAAGTGACATGCTGTATAAGAGAAATACGTACCAATAATCTGTGAGGAAAGATAAGAAGAGAGCGAAACCGTTGGATTCGTTTTCTAAAACTTCAAAAGCTTTGCTTGTAAGCCTATTCAAGTTGAATCGATAATAAGCAACATCGATATAGTTCATTGACAAACCGATGGAATTGAAAATCATATAAACGCCAAAAAGACCCTTCTGATATTTTTTTGAAGTAACAAACGTTCCTGGGATTATAGATCCCAATAGAAAGATGGCGTTGACATAAAAAAGTGCAGCAGTATCAAAAGTAAGGCCGTATAAACAAAGCTTAAGAAACTCTGAAAATGTATGTACTTCTATTAAGTCGGTATTGAATAAAACAAAAAAGCTTCGGGCAATAAAATAAAAAAGATATCCTAAAAAAAAGCGATAAAGCAATACCCGAAATTCTTGGAGTCTTAAGTTCATTTGAATAAAGTATATACTTGATCTAGCTTAAACTGCTTTTTTTACCCTTTGTGAGACCCATCACAAAACGGTTTGTTGCTTGATTTTGAACAGCCACAAAGTGCAAAACGAGGTCCGTGTTTAATCTCATTTCCTTCTATATCTACTAGAGTAACGGGTCCTTGAATAGCAAATTGTCCGTTAGGTTTTACAGTAATTTTTGTGTTTTCTGATTCCATAAGCTGGTTTCTTTGAGTTGAAATATAAGCTCTTTTCAAAAGCTTTAATATAAATGTAGTTATTCTACTGTTACTGATTTAGCTAGATTTCTAGGTTGATCAACATTACATCCTCGTTGAACGGCAATATAATAAGACAACAATTGTAGCGGTATGGTTGTTAAGATCGGAGTAAAACACTCCAATGACTCGGGAATTTCAATACAATAGTCAGCTAATTCTTTTACCCGAACATCTCCTTCGCTTACAATAGCGATGATTCTCCCTTTTCTAGATTTTATTTCCGAAATATTACTGACTACTTTGTCGTAATGCCCCTTCTTAGTTGCAATTACAACAACAGGCATTTGCTCGTCAATCAAGGCAATTGGGCCGTGTTTCATCTCAGCAGCTGGATATCCTTCTGCATGAATGTAGGAGATTTCTTTGAGTTTCAAAGCGCCTTCTAATGCAACGGGGAAATTGTATCCTCTTCCTAAATAGATGCAATTATTAGCATCTTTGAAAGAAGAAGCTACCTCTTTAATCAAACGTTCTTGCTTTAAAATTTCAGACACCTTATCTGGAATAGATTCTAACTCCACCAAGTGTTGTTGATATTCTGAACGAGACAAAGTTCCTTTTACCATTCCTAAACGCAGTGCTAAGAGAGACAATACTGTGATCTGAGTAGTAAACGCTTTTGTAGAAGCAACTCCAATTTCTGGACCAGCATGTGTATAACAACCTGCATCAGTAAGTCTTGAAATGGATGAACCAACCACATTACATACCCCAAAAACAAAAGCTCCACGCTCTTTCGCAATGTTAATTGCAGCCAGTGTATCTGCAGTTTCTCCTGATTGAGAAATTGCAATTATAATGTCGTCTGAAAATATAATGGGATCGCGGTATCTGAATTCGGAAGCGTACTCAACCTCAACAGGGATACGTGTAAATTTTTCTAATAAATATTCGGCAACCAAGCCAGCATGCCATGAAGTTCCACAAGCAACGATTAATATCCGTCGTGCTTTTAAAAACTTATTCTCATGTTCCCGTAAACTCGAAAGTGTGATAACGCCTTCGTTAGAAAGTAAGCGTCCACGCAAGGTGTCTCGTATGGCTTGAGGTTGTTCGAAAATCTCCTTCAACATAAAATGATCATAGCCCCCTTTTTGGATATTCTCTAAACTCATTTGAAGCTCTTCGATATAAGGCTTTATAACTTTATCACTTGTTATTTTTCTAATCGAAATATCACGATCACAACGAATAATAGCCAAGTGTTCTTCTTCTAGGTAAATCACATTCTTGGTGTATTCAATAAAAGGAGTTGCATCCGAAGCTACAAAAAACTCTCCTTCTCCTACACCAATTGCAAGCGGGCTTCCTAGTCTAGCTGCTACAAGTTCGTTGGGTTTTTTATTGTCAAAAACAACAATGGCATAGGCTCCAACAACTTGCGTTAAGGCGATCTGCACTGCTTTTCCTAGCTTTACTTTTTCTTTCCTTTGAACGTCTTCGATTAGGTTAACAAGTACCTCCGTGTCGGTGTCCGAAGAAAAGGTATACCCACGCTGAATAAGCTCTTCTTTCAGAGAAGCATAGTTTTCAATAATACCGTTGTGAACTACAACCAAGTCACCTGAGTTGGACGTTTGCGGATGTGCGTTTACATCGTTTGGAACACCATGGGTTGCCCATCGGGTATGTCCAATTCCTATTGTCGCTTGGATAGGATCATGTCCTTGAAATTTGGCTTCCAGGTCGCTTACTTTTCCTGTAGTTTTAATTGTGTGTAGCTCAGTTCCGTCGTATAAAGAAATTCCGGTACTGTCATATCCACGGTACTCTAACCTTTTAAGGCCTTTTATAATAATTGGAGATGCTTGTTGTTGACCAATATAAGCTACGATACCACACATAAAGAATAATAATTAATTTGAGAAATCTGTGTAAATCACTTCTAACTCTAATTTGAGATGTTCAAAACCTGCACTTGGATGAGATCCTATTAAAACGGTACTCAATGGATTTAAAATAGCTGAGGCTGGGTATAGAATTTCTTCACTCCCACCATTTAATCTTGCTTTTCTAGTACTGAAGTCATCGATATTCGCAGATACAGCTAATCCTAAAGTTACATTTGTCGAATCTTTACGGATTAGATTATTGATGTGTTGCGTGATTTTGAATTTGTATCGATATGGTTTTCCGTTTTCGTATTCTAAAATTCCACCATGTACTAACTTCCCAGCATTTCTTTCAGTGCTTACCGATACGTCTGTGAAATAATCCAGCAAAGGAGCCGTATCCCTCTTGTTGTAAAGGTATAAGCGATTAGCAATTAAGTCACCCGAAGTCCAATTCTCAACTGAAGTTGAATCTACGTAAAACACTAGATTTGCCTCATTTACTAACCAATTGTTTTCGCGTAACTCTTCAAGTTTTGAACTTGCAGATCCATCCGAAAAATTGCCTAATAATTCTACTGAAGAAAGTAATCCCATCCCACCTTTTACAAAGATTTTATTGGATCCATTTGTTTGCGCTATCGTTTGGCTTATTTCTGGGTTTATTGACGAGTTCTCTAGGTGATTTACAATTATTCCTGGGCTTAAGAAGAAGCTTCGTTCTACGCGATCTATTGAGAAATCGGTAGTGTCGTCGGGTGTATCGTTGTCGTTATATTGATCATGTTCATACGTTACATCAATACTTGCAGATGCAAAATTGAGTAGCATATAGAGGTCATCTGACGGGTTTTCCATGCGCACATAAATCCCACGCATGTACTTCTGAAACAAGTCAGCTGTTGCTAAAGAATCAGAACCTTCCATATCGATGAAACGTCTTTGAAAAAACGCAGTATCCAAAGGAACTCGTATACGAGGCGAACGTCGGGTTTCAACCTGAGTGGTCTCGTCTATATCTGTATCTGGATCATCTTCAGTAAAGTTAATCCGTATTTCATCAAAGTTTAATTGTACAGTCTCATCAAATAAATTTTCACCAACAAAACCTTCTTCATAAAAATCACGAGAAGAATAAAAGGCTTGATTAGATTCAAAGTTATTATTAGGATCTAACGTATTCAAATAATACCTTAACTCATCGACTTTTAAATTAAAACTAGCATTTCTGTTTCCAAAAACAGAATCAATTGCGTAGGTTCTGTTTTCTGGTTGGTAACCTGAGTTATCCGTATCTACATCGTCTAAAATCCCATCGCCGTCAGTATCATTACTCAAAGGGTTGGTGCCATTCTGAGATTCTAATGCGTCATTAACCGAATCACCGTCGGTATCACTTGTTGGATCTTCTGGGTCTGCATCTAAACTATCTATTACGCCGTCACCATCTTGATCTCTGGTGTTGGAGATAAAAGGTATTTCTAAATAAGCCGAAATTACTTGTTCATTTTCCTCAATTGCCTTTACATTATCTACATCTCCTAATTCATCTTCAGGAGTGTACAGTCCAAAAAAATCAGTTGGTATAAAACTAAGCTGAGATACAATATAGGCTGAAGAGCGCCCAATGTTAGGGATGTCAATTTCGCCAAGCTGTTGGAAGGTTAATCCATCGACTTGAACATCGGTAAGGAATTCATTTTGATAAGAATATACAGGAAGCTTTACCTTATTAGTTTCAAAATCATTGGTGGAAATTAAATCATATCCGACGGTATTAAAGTCTTCATTACAAGAAACTATAATAAGTGTGAAAAGGAGAAAGAAAGAGAAATTCTTTAAGAATGGTATCTTAAATTTCATAGGGCATTAAATGATTTGATTATTGAAAAAATCTACATAGGCGTTTTCCTTTGCACTTTCTTCAAAAGTTAAGGCGGGAATTTTTTTGTCATCAATATTCGAAAGAATACTTTCAGATATATTTTCTCCAGAAAGGATTACCCCATCTGAAAAATTAGTGGCTAACTTGATTAGGCTGTCATAAGTAGCGTCTTTCAAAAGGCTTTTTTCTGCTTCGCCAGGAATGTCAAAAGCTACTTTACTTTCAAATTCTGAAGAAACAGAACCTTCAAAATCGCTCGGATATATAGAGGTTACGATTTTACTTGACTCAAAAATCGGGTCTTCAGCAAAATACGTTTTCATGTAAAGTGGAAAAAGCGAGGTAAACCATCCGTGTAAATGAATGATGTCTGGAGACCAATTCAATTTTTTTACCGTTTCGATTACACCCTTTGTAAAGAAAATCATACGCTCGTCGTTGTCAGAAAATAAATTTCCATCTTCGTCCTTAAGCATCGCTTTTCTTTTGAAATATTCTTCGTTATCAATAAAATAAACTTGCATCCGTTCTTTTGGAATAGAGGCAACCTTGATAATCAACGGCATATCCATATCGTTGATAACCATGTTCATTCCT
>PXYQ01000081.1 GCA_003023645.1 Candidatus Arcticimaribacter sp.
GTTTGGGAATTGCTCCAAACACTATTGGAGAAGTTTTTGGTATTTTCAAGGCCTACGCAACGCGTGTAGGAAGTGGACCTTTCCCAACGGAATTGTTTGATGAAGCTGGAGAAACCATGGGACGTGTTGGTATGGAATTTGGTGCTACAACTGGACGTTCAAGACGTTGTGGTTGGATTGACCTTGTTGCTCTTAAATATGCAATTCGTGTCAATGGAGTTACACAACTTATGATGATGAAAGGAGATGTTCTTTCTGGATTTGAAACCATCAAGGTATGTACTTCGTACAAGACTTCTGAAGGGTCTATTGAACATCTTCCCTTTAGTATAGAGCCAGAACATGTGACGCCTGAGTATATTGAATTAGCAGGATGGAAAGAAGACTTAACAGCTTTAACCGCTGAAGATCAATTTCCAAAAGAATTCAATGACTACATCGCATATCTAGAAAAAGAACTCGAAACACCGATTAAGATTGTTTCAGTAGGACCCGATCGTAAACAAACGATTTTCCGTTAAACAAAAGTAACACCAACAGCTTGAAATTTATAAAAACGCTTGTTTTTCTTCTCTTTGTTAGCTTTGGAGTGCGATCTGTATCTGCTCAAGAACCCAGAATTGTTGAAATTCGACAGGCGGGATCTTTTGCGAAGGATGAAGCTCAATATCCTGGAGCAAATATTTTATTGAAAAAAGGAAACACACGCGTACATTTGTTTCACAAAGGAGCATTAGTTGTATCGGACAAATCCTTTTTCTATTCCAAGAAAAACTTTTTTGAAGCAGCAGGAGAAGTTGTATTTACCCAAGGAGACACGCTTCGAATGACGAGTGATTACCTTGAATATGACGGTGCCAATGGGCAAGCAAAAGCTTGGGGGAATGTTTTCCTGAAACAACCCGACATGACGCTAGAAACCGATACGCTCTACCTCGATCGGAACGAAAATATTGCCTATTATGATACCCCAGGAACTGTTATTGACAGTAGTAGCGTATTGAAGAGTAATCGTGGGAGGTATTTTATGAATGAAAAGAAATATCGTTTCATTTCCAATGTGCGCATTACGAATCCAGAATACAATGTTACCTCTGCTCAACTGGATTATTTCACAGAAACAAACAAAGCGTACTTATACGGACCAACAAAGATCATTGGAGCAGATTATGATATTTATTGCGAACGTGGATTTTACAACTTAGACGCACAGCGTGGGAATTTTAAAAAAAACGCCTTAATTAACTACAACCAAAAAATCATTGAAGGCGATAGTCTCTACTTCGAAAACGAAAGGGAATATGCAGCTGCAACCAATGATGTGTCCATTACAGATACCATCAACAATTCCATCATCCGAGGAAATTATGCAGAGATTTTTAAAGCAAAAGATTCTGCGATCATTACCCGACGCGCCTATGCCATAAATCTTTTAGAAAATGATTCGCTTTACATCAAAGCCGATACTTTAATTGGAACCGGTCCGCCAGAGCATCGTGTACTGAGAGGTTACTACAATGTGAAGATTTTGAAATCTGACATCCGTGGAAAGTCAGATTCATTGTATCTAGACAATCAAATCGGTAAAATTGAATTACACAAACGCCCGCTCACCAAGAAAGAGGATCAGATTTTAAGTGATGATGAAAAGAATTCAAAAAACCCTGTCTTATGGTTTGGCGCTAGTCAAATGAGCGGAGAGGTAATTCATTTACTAACCGAGCCTGGAGAAAGAAAATTAGACTCGCTTCAGATTTTCGGTAATGCCTTCATCATAGAAAAAGACTCAATCAGTGCCGATGGCTATAATCAAATTGTTGGAAGCGAACTTTACGGAGACTTTGAGGAAGGTGCCTTAAAAAACTTAGATGTCATAAAAAACACCATGGTTATTTATTACCTGTACTCCGATACTGGAGAATTAATTGGAATCAATAAAACCATTTGCAGTGCCCTTGATATTGTTTTTATGAACAATGAAATCAACGAAATTTCATTTTACGTAAGCCCAGATGGAGAAGTTTTTCCAGAAGAAAAAATTGATCAAAATTTGAGGAAACTAGATGGTTTTCTCTGGCGTGTAGACGAACGTCCAGATACGTTCGAAGATTTGTTCTTAATAGAAAATGTAGAGCGTCCAAAAGTTCCAGAGGTTTCAATATCCAAAGAATGAAAAAGCTTCAAGAGGATTTCTTAAAATTTCAAGCCAAAACAACCCCTTACCCACTTGGAATTGTTGTAGACCATGCCAAAGGCAGTTATGTTTATGACACCGACGGAAAAGCCTATTTAGATTTTATTGCTGGGGTTTCGGCCTGCAGTGTAGGTCATTGTCATCCCAATGTAGTTGAAGCGATAAAAACACAAGCAGAGCGATATTTACACGTAATGGTTTATGGGGAGTTTGCTCAAGAACCAGCTGTAGATTTAGCCAAAGAACTTGCTGCTGAGCTTCCTGAAAGTCTTGGAGTAACCTATCTTGTGAATTCAGGAACCGAAGCTATTGAAGGCGCCATGAAGCTTGCAAAAAGAGTAACCGGTAGAGGCGAATTGATTGCAGCTCATAACGCATATCATGGAAGCACTCATGGGGCTTTGAGTCTTTTAGGTGCAGAACAGCAAAAGAAAGCATACCGACCCTTATTACCTGGAATACAATTCATCCAATTTAATGATGCCAGCGATCTTGACAAAATAACCACAAAAACTGCAGCCGTTTTACTTGAAACCATTCAAGGTGGTGCTGGGTTTATAATGCCACAAAACGACTATTTAAAAAAAGTAAAAGAACGTTGCGAGGCAGTTGGAGCCTTACTTATTTTAGATGAAATTCAACCTGGCTTTGGAAGAACTGGAAAGTTATTTGGCTTTCAACATTATGATGTTGTACCCGACATTCTAGTGATGGGTAAAGGCATGGGAGGCGGTTTACCCATTGGAGCATTTAGTAGTTCTGCTGCCCATATGCATCACTTGACAGAAAACCCTAAATTAGGACACATTACAACTTTTGGTGGTAACGCAATTATTGCTTCAGCAGCTCTTGCCACCCTGCGTACACTTAAAGAAGAAGAACTTATAGAAGCTGTTGCAGAAAAAGAAAAGCTGTTTCGTTCTTTATTAAAACATCCCAGAATAAAGCAAATTAATGGGACTGGTTTGATGCTAGCACCCATTTTTGAAACAGAAGAAATCACAAATACGGTTGTACTAAAAAGTATGGAAAAAGGCTTACTTTTATTCTGGTTGTTATGGGAAAAGAAAGCGGTACGTATTTCGCCTCCACTGACCATTTCGTTAGACGAAATAAGAAGTGGATGCGCTATTATAACCGAGGTTTTAGATGCCATACAAACCTAAAAACTGTTAATTACTTTGTTAAGAACAATTGGATGTTATACTATATAAAAGCACACTTCTGTTTAACTTTATTAAAGTAAAACCCTGACTCATGCAAAACTCATTTTCGAATAATTCTGATTCACCAATTCCA
This sequence comes from Candidatus Arcticimaribacter sp., assembly GCA_003023645.1. GTDB lineage: Bacteria > Bacteroidota > Bacteroidia > Flavobacteriales > Flavobacteriaceae > Arcticimaribacter. The sequence continues at coordinate 3,494 of PXYQ01000081.1, forward strand.
AGGTTTGAGCAAATGCTCAAAACCAACGAAGTGTATTACTTTGATGCAGAGGATTTTGAATGCATTATTCAATATTACATTGATTCAGGTGAAATTAACCTTGCAAAAAAAGCCCTACACTTAGCCATAAAGCAACATCCTGTACACAGCGACTTACTGCTGCTAAAATCCGAGCTTTTGATTTTTGATGGAGCAGACGACCAAGCTCAAGTACTCTTAGATTCAATACAAGAACTCGACCCACATAATCAAGAAATATTTGTTCAACGAGCAACAATTTTCTCAAAAAACAAAGAACATTACGCCGCCATAGAATTGCTTTTAGAGTCTTTACAGCATTCCGATGATCAGCTTGAAATTTGGTGTCTATTGGGAATGGAATATATGGTACTGGAAGATTATAGCAATGCCCAAGAGTATTTCAAACTAGCTTTGGAAGAAGATCCCGAAGACTACCAAGTACTATACAATCTTTTGTATTGCTTTGAATATCAAAGATCATATGAAGAAGCAATCGAAGTTCTCAACTCTATTTTAGAGAAAAACCCATACAACGAAATTGCCTGGCACGAGATTGGAAAACAATACCTCAACTTGGATCGCAACGAAGAAGCCCTTAGTGCCTTCGATTTTGCAATCATTTCTGAAGACCAATTTACTGGAGCCTATATTGAAAAAGGTAAGGTTTTAGAGAAAATGGGACGCTTTAATGAAGCCATTGAGAATTTTCAAATCTCAATCCAAATTGATGATCCCAGTTCGTATGCTTACTTAAGAATAGCAACATGTCATCAGGCCCTTGGGAATGACATGTTGGCTTTACAATACTTTAAAAAATCGGTGCAGGAAGATCCAGCGAGCGAAAAAAGCTGGAATGCAATGATCGACTTTTACATTCACCTTGAAGATATTGAAAAAGCTTTTTACTACACAAAAAAAGCATTGATCATAAACGAAGATTGCGTAGGCTACAACAAGCGAAATGCTTTATTATTACAGACCTTAGGACACTACGCTGAAGCAGAAATTGCTTATCAAAATACAGTTCAACTAGGGAACTATGAGCTCGAAATTTGGATTGAGTGGATGAATACGTTGATCTTTTTGAACGAATGGGAAAAGCTCATTACAATCGGTCATCAAGCAAAGGAGTTTTTTCCCAATGCCGATGAAATTGATTTTAGAATTGCTGGAAGCTACCGCAGACTAAGCCGATTAAATGAAGCTGAATTTTTCATACAAGATCTGCGCAAAAACAAAAAAGAACCAACAGAAAGTTTGTTGAATTTCTTCCCAGAATTCAAAGCAATTTTCAACATCTCCTAACCCACTTCTTAATTTTTACTTTTTGAAAAAGAAACCACAAACCAAACTTAGCCTCTTTTTTAAAGGTATGGCCATGGGGATTGCTGATGTCATTCCTGGTGTTTCTGGAGGAACTATTGCATTAATTACTGGGATTTATGAGGAGTTAATCAACTCGATAGACCAAATTAATTTCAGGTCATTACTTGTCCTAAAAAAAGAAGGATTCTCTTCTTTTTGGGAAACGATAAACGGACGTTTTTTACTCCCATTGATGTTGGGTGTGGGAGCGAGTATTATCCTTTTCTCAGGAGTTGTTCATTATTTATTACAGGAACATCCTATTCCCGTCTGGGCATTCTTTTTTGGTCTTATCTGTTTTAGCATCTTATTATTATTAAAACAAAACCCGCCCAAATCGATTCTATCAATACTCTTTTTGACTTTCGGCTTTCTTGTAGCTTACAGCATTACACAACTCACTCCCAATGGGGGAGAAATTAGTCTAGGCTATCTCTTCTTCTGTTCTATGATTGCAATCATTGCCATGATACTCCCCGGCATTTCAGGTTCGTTCATATACATCCTTCTAGGGGCTTATGAAGTAGTATTGCACACCTCTAAGAATAGTATTCTAGCATTAGTCAATTTTGAGTGGGAAAATTTTGTGCAAATCTATTCCAGACTCCTTGTCATTGGTTTGGGTATTGTAGTCGGATTAAAATCTTTTTCAAAGATATTGAAATGGTTGTTTACCAATAAAAAACAAACAACCCTGATGGTTTTAGTAGGTTTTATGATTGGAGCTTTACCCAAAATATGGCCTTGGCAAAAAGCAGTTGCTTGGGAAGTGATTTCTGAAAGTAAAAAAGTTGCAATCAAAACCGAATATACTGCACCATGGAATTTTGAAGGTGACCCTCAACTTCTTATTGCAATTGCCATGATGCTTTTTGGATTTCTTTTTCTATATTTCCTTGAACGAAATTCGAATACAAAAAGCAATGCAGCCTAAAAAAACTCAAAGACAAAAACTTCTATTGATTTGCAAGGGAATTGCCATGGGGGTAGCCAATAAAATCCCAGGCGTTTCTGGAGGTATTGTTGCTTTAGCTGCTGGATTTTACGAAGAACTCATTTACTCTTTTTCAAGATTCAATAAAACTGCATTAACATTATTATTTAAGAAAGAGTTTAAAGCTTTTTACACCCACGTAAATGGTCCGTTTTTAAGTCTACTATTCACCGGCGTTGTCATCAGTTTCTTCAGTGCTTCTTTAATTTTAGATCAGTTCATTCAATATTATCCACGTCAAGTTTGGGGCTTATTTTTTGGTATGATACTAGCCTCTGTTTTTTTTATATGGCTCAAAGCAAAACAGTATACATACAAAGAATATATTGTAACTATTCTAGGGCTTGCGTCTGGTCTACTAGTCACCTTCTTAACCCCTGGGCAAGAAAACGACAATCTTTTATTTGTATTCATTTGCGGAATGATCAGTATCTCTGGGATGATCTTACCCGGACTTTCGGGATCTTTCTTAATACTCGTGTTAGGAAATTACACCCTCTTGCTAATCGATTCTGTCAATGCCTTATATTTCACCTTAGTTGATCTCGTTTCTTTTGACTTGAGTTTTTTAGAAGATCCCACACGACTCAATCTTTTGGGAGTAATGCTTGCGTTCACATTAGGCTCTATTTGCGGACTGCTCGTTTTGTCTAAAGCATTACGGTGGTTTTTACAGCACTATCCAGAAAAAATAATTGCCTTGTTAATTGGCTTTATCTTGGGCTCGCTAAATGCAACTTGGCCTTGGAAAAGGGCCGTTTACAATCCTGTTAAAGGCAAGCAAATCGATTCGCATGAATTATTTTGGCCAAAACTTACTGAATTAGAAAACATCTACGTAATCCTTTTCATACTTTTGGGTTTTGGAATTGTTACCCTATTAGAAACCTATGGAAAAAAAAGTGCATAACAATAAACGCTATGGATTGGTTGGCAAAGACATTGCCTACTCTTTTTCGCGTTCTTACTTCGCTGAAAAATTTCAAAAAGAGAACATTGACAACTGTAGCTATGAAAATTTTGATTTGAAATCTATTGACGTCATTAAAACCGTTTTGAAGACGCAAAACCTAGGTGGACTCAACGTTACCATTCCGTATAAAGAAGCAATACTCCCTTATATCGATCATCTCTCTGAAGATGCCAAAATAATCGGAGCTGTAAATACCGTTCGTATCTTAGCTGATGGAACGACAGAAGGACACAATACAGACGCTTATGGCTTTAAAGCTGCACTGCTTAGGCAATGGAATAACCATGCCGATAAGGCGCTTATTTTAGGTACTGGGGGCGCTTCAAAAGCTGTTCATTATGTTTTACAGCAAATGAATATTGAACCGCTGTTTGTTTCTAGAAACCCCAAAGCGGGACAAATTAACTATGAGCAAATCGACGCAACCCTGATGCAGACGCACAAACTCATAATCAACTGCACACCAATTGGCACCTATCCTGACATAGATCAAGCGCCTCAAATCCCTTATGATTTAATTGATTCAGGACATTTTTTATTCGATTTAATTTATAATCCAGAGGTTACACTTTTTCTAGCGAAAGGAAAAAAGAAAGAGGCTACGATACAAAATGGACATTTTATGCTGGAGCAACAAGCAGAAAAATCTTGGAATATCTGGAATGAATTCCCCGTTTAATATATTTTTTCGTAAATTTTGACTGAAATTAATCTACTTGAGCTCATTCAATGAACTCACTAAAAACAACTGATGATGGAAAAATCTACTGAACCTAACGAATCTAAGCAAGAAGAGGGGATCAATGGAGCTTCTGAAATCAGTACAAGTCAAGAGGAACAAACTCCAACAACGGAACCTCAGACTGTACCAGAAGTCAAACCAATTAAAACACAACTTAATTTTGACACCCTAGAATTAGAGGCTTATGCCGATATTTTAAAAAAAATGATCCATGCGGATGATTGGCCAAAAAAAGGAAAAGAAATTCAAGAAATTATCTCCCAATTTGATAGCCGTTTTGGAAAAATATTTGCGGAGAAGAAAAAAGAACATATTGATGTAGAAGGGAATGATTTAGATTTTGAATTCAGCCCGACGTATAAAAAAGAAGTCAGTCAACTCATTCGTGAGTACAAAACAAACAAGAATGCACATTATAAATCCCAAGAAAAAAGTCAGAAAGAAAATCTGGAAAAACGCTTGGAGATTATTGAGCAAATAAAAGCATTAATTGGAATCAGTGAAAACAATTCCAACAACTACAAAAAATTTAGAGCCTTACAAGAAAGCTGGCACCAGACTGGGCAAGTTCCTAGAGCTGAAAGTAATAATGTTTGGGAAACCTACAAGCATCATGTAGAGCGGTTTTACGACTTCTTACATTTGGATCGTGCTTTGCGTGAAAAAGATTTCAAACACAATTACGAAGAAAAACTAAAACTCATTGAACGGGCAGAAACCTTGGTAGATCATCAAGATGTGGTAGTTGCTATTCGTGAGTTGAATGTATTGCACCGACAATGGAAAACTGATCTAGGTCCCGTTGCACGTGAGCATCGCGAGAAACTTTGGAATCGTTTTCAGGATGCGACTGCGAAAATACACGAACGAAAAAACGAGTACAACAAAAACATCGATGCCATTCTACTTGAGAATTTAGCAAAGAAAAGAGCGATACTTACCACGATCGAAGAACTTTATACGGATCATGCAAGCAACCACAATGCGTGGCAAAATTCGTTGAAGCAAGTGAATACGTTGAAAGAAGAATTCCACAACATCGGTCGAATTCCTAGAGCACAAAACAAAGCCATTTGGAATGAATTTCGTTTGACCCTGAAGAATTTCAATCATCAGAAAAACGAATTCTACAAGACACAAAAACAGGAAGAGAAAACCCATATTGAACAAAAGAAGGCACTGATTACTGAAGTAAAAACCATTCTAGAAAGTGCAGACTGGAGGTCCTATACCGACCGTATGAAAGCCATTCAAGTTGCATGGAAAAAAACAGGGCGTATTTCTCGAAAACTCTCCAATCAGTTATGGGAAGAATTCAAAACTGCAACCGACCTCTACTTTGCTCGTTTGAAGAATAAAGAAGAAGCCTATAGCGAACAAGATCAGGCCATTCTTAAAGCCAAGCGTGCCTATTTTGAGGATTTCAAAAGCCAAGAAGCCCCGACAGAAGCTGAAGCATTAGCCGTTTATATCGAAACTGCGTTCCAAAATTGGAATGCAATGGGAGAACCTTCGGAAGGCGTTAAGAATTCCATGCAAAGAGAATACACCGATTTCTTAAGAGGACTTTGGAATAAGACCGAACTTAAGGGAGAAGAAAAAGTAGCTGCGCAATTCAAAACTGATTTACTCTTGCTCAAAGACAACGAAGAAGGTTTGAATAAGGAGCATATTCTGTTAAAGAAAAAAATTGATGAATCCAAAACGGAATTGATTCAATTAGAAAACAACCTGGCCTTTTTCAG
>PXYQ01000005.1 GCA_003023645.1 Candidatus Arcticimaribacter sp.
CCAAAAGATCCAAAAGATTCATTTCTTTCCCAATGAAATTAAGTTTATCCCTACTGACAATTTTCGATTTCATACGAGTTAATTCTCCTTCGTTGGCACTCGGTAATTCTTCGAATAGGTAGCGTGCAACAATGGTACTTAAGATAGAATCTCCTAAATACTCTAAGCGTTCAAAGTTTAAGGGAATCCCCTCTGTGTCCTTGATGTTCATGGAACGATGTGTAAACGCAGCTCTATAAACAGCTTTATTGCTGGGTGTATAACCCAATATTTTTTTTAGTCTTACAAAGAGAAGATGGTCTACAGGTTTTTTAGACCAGATTTTTGGAATGAATTTCACATTCCAAATTAAGAAATTTCTTTGAATATCACACAAGCATTGTGTCCTCCAAATCCAAAAGTATTCGATAAAGCAACCTTTACCTCTCTTTTTTGAGCTTTTCCAAAAGTGAAATTGATCTTAGGATCTATTTCTTCATCTGGTGTCTCATGATTAATGGTTGGTGGAACAATATTTTTTTGAATACTCATAATGGAGGCTATTGCTTCAATCGCACCAGCTGCTCCGAGTAAGTGACCCGTCATGGATTTGGTCGAATTGATATTCATCGAATATAAATGCTCTCCAAAAACTTTTTTGATCGCTTTAGATTCTGCAATATCTCCTAGTCCAGTTGACGTTCCGTGCATGTTGATTATATCAACATCTTCAGGTTTTAGGTTTGCATCTCGTAAACAGTTCTTCATTACATTGATCGCGCCAATTCCTTCCGGATGTGGTGCTGTCATGTGATGAGCATCTGCCGAAAGACCACCTCCAACTAGTTCTGCATATATTTTAGCACCTCGTGCTTTGGCGTGTTCATATTCTTCAAGAATAAGGGAGCCAGCGCCTTCTCCGAGTACAAAGCCGTCTCGATTCTTGTCAAAAGGGCGAGAAGCAGTTTGTGGATCATCGTTACGAGTAGACAGCGCATGCATTGCATTGAAACCACCGATTCCAGCATAAGTAACACAAGCTTCTGAGCCACCAGCAACAATAATATCGGCATGGTTTAGTCGGATATAATTTAATGCATCAATCATTGCATTTGCTGATGAAGCACATGCAGATACTGTTGCAAAGTTAGGACCTCTAAACCCATATTTAATTGAAATTAATCCCGGAGCTATATCCGCAATCATTTTTGGAATAAAAAACGGATTGAAACGTGGTTTCTTATCGTTTTCAGCGAAATCTAAAACCTCATTTTGAAAGGTTTCTAGTCCACCAATCCCGGCGCCCCAAATAACGCCAACACGGTCTTTGTCAATGGCGTCTAAGGGTAAAGCAGCATCTTCAATAGCTTCTTGTGTTGCTACAAGTGCATATTGCGTAAACCGATCTTGTTTTCGTGCTTCTTTGCGATCCATGAAATCAAGAACACTGAAGTTCTTCAGTTCGCAGGCGAATTTAGTTTTAAATTCTGTCGAGTCAAAATAGGTGATCGGGGCTGCACCGCTTTTACCAGAAACAAGACCTTCCCAAAATTCAGGAAGGGTGTTTCCAATAGGTGTTAATGCCCCCAGTCCGGTAACAACTACTCGTCTTGGAGTCATACGTTTTAGTTTTAGCTTGCTTGTTCGATGTATTGAATAGCTTGACCAACAGTAGCGATGTTTTCTGCTTGATCATCTGGAATTTGGATATCAAATTCCTTTTCAAATTCCATAATTAGCTCAACAGTGTCTAAAGAATCTGCGCCTAAATCATTGGTAAAACTTGCTTCAGTAACTACTTCGTTTTCGTCAACGCCCAATTTGTCTACAATTATAGCTTTAACTCTTGATGAAATGTCTGACATAATAAAATGGTTTTAATTTTGTTTCAAAGGCAAAAATAAAAAACTTTAGAGGATAACGTCACTTAACTCTAGTAAATTGATTTTTTTTTAACTCTTTTTTTCAGGTAGCGGTCTATTTCCTTTTATGATTAGGGGATTATCCGTTATTTTGTTTTTTTAAAATCATGTCAAAAAAAATTGTAATTCTAGCTTCTGGAAATGGTTCTAACGCAGAAGCAATCATGCGTCACTTCGATTCTTCTACTAAAATAGAAGTTTCTAGTATCATTTCTAATAACCGTCAAGCAGGTGTTTTTGACCGTGCAAAACGGTTTCGTGTTCCATGCTTGTGGATGGACAAAAAATCTTTTGAATCCGATGTAGTTTTAGACTTTTTGTTAACAGAACAGCCCGATTTGATTGTTTTAGCTGGTTTTTTATGGAAAATTCCTGCATCACTTGTTCAAACGTTTCCAAATAAAATCATAAACATACATCCAGCATTGCTTCCAAAATACGGAGGTAAGGGAATGTATGGAGCACATGTTCATCGTGCTGTAAAAGAATCTGGTGATGCTCATACTGGAATTACGATTCATTATGTAAACGAGCATTACGATGAAGGCGGAGTTGTCTTTCAAACCCAAGTTGAAGTTGTGCCTGCGGACACACCTGATACGATTGCCCAAAAAGTACATCAATTAGAACACAAACACTTTCCCCTAATTATCGAGCAACTCTTAACCCAGTAAAAATTATGGCAACTGCTCAAATACATATTTACACCGACGGTTCGGCATTAGGTAATCCTGGCCCAGGTGGCTACGGTATTATCATCGAGCTGGTAGGGAAGCAGTATTTTAAAGAATATGCCCAAGGTTTTGCTTATACAACGAATAACCGCATGGAACTTTTAGCTGTGATTGTAGGCCTAGAGACACTTAAGAAACAGCCGATGAATGTAGTTGTTTTTTCCGATTCTAAATATGTGATTGATTCTGTTGAAAAAAAATGGGTATTTGGGTGGAAAGCAAAAAACTTTAAGGGCAAGAAAAATCCAGACTTATGGAAACGATTCTTAGCAATTTATGCACTTCACAATGTTCGTTTTCAATGGGTGAAAGGGCATAACGATCACCCTCAAAATGAACGCTGTGACCGACTTGCTGTAAATGCTGCAAAGACAGGAAGTAAAGAGCAGGATGTTTTCTTTGAAAAAGAATCTAAGAAATAGCACTAAAATCTTTTTTGCACTAGAGAAGCCCAAAAGAAGTTTTATCTTTGCCTTATGAAGAACAAATTACTAGTTGTAGGTACTATGGCCTATGATGCAATCGAGACACCTTTTGACAAGGTTGATCGAATTTTAGGAGGAGCTGCAACCTATATTGCTCTTGCAAGTTCAAAGTTTGATATTGATTGCGGTTTAGTGTCAGTTATCGGAGACGACTTTGAAGATAGTGATCTCAAAATTTTACAAGATTTAGATGTCGATACCACAGGAGTAGAACTGGTAGAAGGTGGAAAATCATTTTTTTGGAGTGGTCGTTATCATGACAATATGAACAGCCGAACCACGCTCGATACGCAATTAAATGTTCTTGAAAACTTCACTCCAAATGTTCCCAATCATTACCGCAATGCGGAAGTAATGATGATTGGAAATTTACATCCTGGAGTTCAGCTTACTGCTCTGAACCAGATGAGTGGCAAATCTAAGTTTGTAATTCTAGACACCATGAATTTTTGGATGGACCATTTTTTGGAAACGCTGAATGAGGTGATTGCTAAAGTAGATTTGATTACGATAAACGACGAGGAAGCGCGACAACTCTCTGGAGAACATTCTCTTGTGAAAGCAGCAGAGAAGATCCATGCTATGGGTCCTAAGTATGTGATTATAAAAAAAGGAGAACATGGGGCTATGCTTTTTGGAGAAGGAAGAATATTCATTGCTCCTGCATTTCCAATAGAACAAGTAGTCGATCCTACCGGCGCAGGTGATAGTTTTGCAGGCGGTATTTCAGGAATTCTTTCCAATGCAGATAAAATAGACTTTGAAACCTTGAAAATGGGAATTATATACGGTTCGGTTTTAGCTTCTTTTACCGTTGAACAATTCGGAGTAAAAGCACTATTAGACGTAACTTCTGATTCAATAAACGACCGAATCGAACAATTCAGAACCTTGACTAGTTTTGAGTGGAATGAAAAACAAAAAAACATATGAGTGATGCTATCAAACACGAGTGCGGAATAGCCTTATTACGTCTCAAAAAGCCATTATCTTATTATCAAGAAAAGTACGGTACTGCTTTGTTTGGTATCAACAAGATGTATTTGATGATGGAAAAGCAGCACAATCGAGGTCAAGATGGCGCAGGGTTTGCGAGTATTAAATTCGACATGGAACCAGGAGAACGATACATTAGCCGTGTTCGTTCTTGTGAAAAGCAACCCATTCAAGATATTTTTAATCAGATCAGCTCGCGTATTCAAAACACAATTGATGAGAAACCTGAGATTGAGAATGATACCGACTTATTGAAACAACATGCACCTTATCTCGGAGAGTTGATGTTGGGGCATGTGCGTTACGGAACTTTTGGAAACAACGGTATCGAGAGTGTTCATCCTTTTCTAAGACAGAATAATTGGATGCACAGAAACTTAATCGTTGCCGGAAATTTCAATATGACCAACGTAAATGAGCTTTTTGACAATCTTATTTCGTTAGGACAACATCCAAAAGAACGAGCAGACACCATTACAGTAATGGAGAAAATCGGACATTTTTTAGATGATGCAGTTGCAAAAATTTACAAGAAATTAAAAAAAGAAGGATACAATAAATTACAAGCTTCCCCTTTAATAGCAGAACGTTTGAATATCGCAAAATTCTTACGTAAAGCTGCCAAAAACTGGGATGGAGGCTATGCAATGGCAGGAATGCTCGGACATGGTGATGCTTTTGTTTTAAGGGATCCTGCAGGTATTCGCCCAGCTTTCTTTTATGAAGATGATGAAATCGTTGTGGTGGCTTCAGAGCGCCCCGTGATTCAAACAGTGTTTAATGTGCCTTTGGAGGAAATTCACGAATTAACCCCAGGGAGCGCTATTATCGTCAAAAAGTCTGGTGAAACATCCATCCAAGAGGTTTTAGAGCCTTTGGAGAAAAGAGCGTGTTCATTTGAACGTATTTATTTTTCTAGAGGGAGCGATGCTTCTATTTACAAAGAAAGAAAAGAATTAGGGAAATTGCTTTTCCCTAAGATTTTAGAAAACATCAATCACGATATTGAGAATACCGTATTTTCTTATATACCCAATACAGCTGAAACTTCCTTTTATGGTTTAGTTGGTGAAGCGCAAAATCACTTAAAAAGTCAAATATCCAAAGAGATTGATAAGACACCTATCGATCGCGATCGTATAATGGAGTTGTTGAAGTTGAATCCTAGGATAGAAAAAATCGCAATAAAAGATGCGAAACTAAGAACATTCATTACTTCTGATTCGAGTAGAAATGATTTGGTAGCTCATATTTATGATATAACGTATGGTATCGTAAAACCAACCGACAATTTGGTTATTATTGATGATAGTATTGTACGGGGAACAACGCTAAAACAAAGTATTTTGACAATGCTTGACCGACTTGGGCCCAAAAAGATCATCGTGGTTTCTAGCGCTCCTCAAATTCGTTATCCAGATTGCTATGGAATCGATATGGCAAAATTGGAGGACTTCATAGCCTTCCAAGCAGCTTTAGCAATCCACGAAGATCGTGGAACCTTGAAACAAACTCTAGATGCAATCTATGAAAACTGTATCGCTTCGAAAGAAGCATACGGAGAAGAAGTGTCTAATCATGTTCGAGCATTGTACCAGCCGTTCAGTGTTGAAGAGATTTCTGATAAGATTGCCTTTCTGTTGTCAGCTCCACATCTAAAGGCTGAGGTCAAAATCATATACCAAGGAATAGAAAGTTTACATGCAGCCTGCCCAGAAAACTTAGGGGATTGGTATTTCACAGGGAATTATCCAACACCAGGAGGTAATCGGGTAGTGAATCGAGCATTTATGAATTTCTACGAAGGTAAATCAGAACGGGCATATTAGCCGTTTGACCGATAAATAAGTATTTGGTCTATTTTATTGCAACGGTCTCAAAGAATATTGCACTTTTACATCACCAGAACATAAGTAGGTTAAGTTCATGGTAAGATTTGGGGCAAAAAAGGAGGAATTTATTCCTCCTTTTTTATTTTACATCATTCTCAACTACCAATTCCATTCACTTTATCGCAAAAAAAAGAGAGCCAAAGCCCTCTTAGTTTATTTAAATATTGTTCTTAGATTATGCATTTTCAGCATACATTTCACTCACTTTTTTCCAGTCAACAACATTGAAGAATGCCTGAATGTAATCGGGTCTTCTGTTTTGGTAGTTTAAGTAGTAAGCATGTTCCCAAACATCAATACCGAGAATTGGAAATCCGTCACAACCGATACCCGGCATGAGTGGATTGTCTTGATTTGCCGTTGAGCAAACTTCTACAGCTCCTCCTTTGTGAACACAAAGCCATGCCCATCCAGATCCAAATCGAGTAGCAGCAGCTTTTGCAAAAGCATCTTTAAACCCATCGAATGAACCAAAAGCAGTGTTGATTGCGTCAGCAAGTGCTCCAGTTGGGGTGCCTCCGCCATTCGGACTCATTACGTTCCAAAACAATCGGTGGTTGTAAAATCCACCACCATTGTTTCGAACAGCACCATTGTTTGCATCGAGAGATGTAAGAATAGACTCAATAGTTTGTCCTTCTAAGTCTGTGCCAGCAATAGCATTGTTGAGGTTTGTTGTATATCCATTATGGTGTTTACCATGATGAATCTCCATAGTCCTAGCATCAATATGAGGCTCCAATGCATCGTATGCATAGGGTAATTTAGGTAATTCGAAAGCCATAATTATTTTTTTAAGATTAGTATACAAACTTAAAGAATCTTTACATTTATACCATAATCTTATGAAGCAGAATCTCACATCTATAGAAATTATTAGTGCCTCCGCCGGCTCAGGCAAAACCTACACCCTTGTTTTTCATTTTTTAAAAACCTTACTTTCCAAGCCCACGGCCGATACCTACCGTAAAATGATAGCTTTAACTTTTACGAATAAGGCCGTATTTGAGATGAAATCTCGTATTCTGAAAAGCTTAAAAGAATATTCCTCCGAAGCAGAAATAGATAAAACTCCGCAAATGGTTGTCGACTTATGTGAAGCATTGGAATTATCTACTGCCGAACTTGCTTTCCGCTCTAGACAAGCTTTGAAACTTATTTTACAAGATTATGCAGCTTTTGAAGTTGTCACTTTAGATCGCTTTACGCACAGAATTATTCGAAGCTTTGCAAGAGACCTCGGGCTTTCTCTTTCTTTTGAAGTTGAAATTCAACAAGAACAAATGCTTATGCAGGTTGTTGAGCGGATTATCGATAAGGCAGGTTCGGATAAAGAAATTACTCCGCTTTTAGAACAATTTACTTTGCAGAAAATGGACGATCAACTCAGTTGGGATATCAGTGCAAATTTGTTCGAGATTGCTAAGTTACTGTTAAAAGAAAATGATCGAATTCCGTTACAGTACGTTCTGTCACAATCGAGAGTCGCTTTTAGACACCAACATGATTTTTTAAAAACGTACAGCAATACCTGCAAACAAAATATCAGTTTAATTGGTACAGAGGTTTTAGGACTGATTGAAAGTAAGCAGCTCACCCAGGCGGATTTCAGTAGAGGAACCTTGTACAAGCACTTTCAGAAATTAAAACAGCTAGATTTTACTCGTCTGTACGAGAATAAATTGGATGAAAATTTAGAGGCAGAAAAAAATATTTATAATAAAAGTTTAGACTCCGATAAGGCAAGTCGTATTGATGAAATTTTGCCCGAACTCAGAAGTTCATTTCATAAAGCAAAACAATACTATCATCAATTTTCACTCGCTAGTGACATTTCAAAACAATGGATTCCTTTAAGTCTGATTAAGATACTGGATGAAGAACTTGAGCTATATCAACGAGAAAACAATAAAGTTCTTCTTGGAACTTTTAATGATCGGATTTCTAAAGAAATCCTTCATCAACCAACTCCTTATATATACGAGCGCTTAGGAGAGCATTACCGTCATTATTATTTAGATGAATTTCAAGATACTTCGAGTCTGCAGTGGTCCAATTTAATTCCACTAATCAGTCAGCCACTAGAAGGCTTAGATGAGGATGGAGCTTCTGGATCTTTGCTGATCGTAGGTGATCCCAAGCAATCCATTTACCGATGGCGGGGAGGCCATGTAGAACAGTTTTTAAGCCTTTTGCAATCACAGAGCCCTTTTCAGGTGAACTCAACCATTAGTTCACTTGAAACTAATTACAGGAGCTATGATGTAGTAGTAAATTTCAATAATGCTTTTTTTGAAAGTCTTTTGCCTCAAATTCATGGACAGCAAAACCGTTCAATTTTTTCGGATAATTGCAAGCAAAATACAAATTCAAAAACAGGAGGCTATGTAGAGATCGATCAGTTTTTTTCTAAAGACACCAAAGAAGAAGTCACAAAAATCCATGTACAGAAAAGTTTTGAAGCGATTAATTCAGCTTTAGAGCAAGGTTTTGCACATAACGAAATTGCAGTCTTAGTTCGTACTAAGGCCCAGGCAACCGCAATAAGCGAGTTTTTGGTAGTACACGATATTCCTTTTTTATCTTCCGAATCTCTGAATTTGTCACATTCCAAAGAGGTTCAATTTATTATAGGTTTGTTGCGATTGGTGTTGGATGAAAATAATTTAGAACATCGATTAACGGTGCTTGAATTTTTAAGAACTGATTACGGTGGAGGAGAGACCTATCACGATTTTATTTCAACCCATTACCGGAAATCAATCCAAACAACTCTAAATGCATTTGAAATCGGCTTTAATTTTTCGAATTTTAAAGCAATGTCTCTTTATGAAGCTGTCGAAGCTGTCTTTTATGCTTTTGAACTCAGTTGTTCAATCGATGCTCATCTGCAAACTTTTTTAGATCATGTATTTGAATTTAGTCAACAGAAACACAACGACATTCTAAGTTTTATAATGCACTGGGAACTGCAAGGCGACTCTCTTTATGTTGCGACACCTAAAGGTATCAATGCAATTCAAGTACTCACAATACACAAAGCGAAAGGCTTAGAGTTTCCTGTGGTTATTCTACCTTTTTTGGACGATCCGATTCAAGGGAATCATCAGGCAAAAGTTTGGCTCGATACGAAAGAATTTTTTGGAGAAGATATATCGAAAGGCTGGATTCCTTTTACAAAAAGAATTGAAACCTACGGCGAACAGGGGAAGGCTTTGTTCGATAAAGTTCAGCAAGCAAACGAGTTGGATGCTCTTAATGTATTGTATGTTGCGATGACGAGACCTGTTGAGCAACTGATCTTGATTTCAAACGGTGCAGCAACCAAACAAGATTCCTATCCTAGTTTCATTCAGAATTTTTTAAACATTAATGGAAAGGAAGAAGGGGCAGTTTTAATTCTTGGTGAAAAACGATCCAATGCAGTTAATCAGGGTTTTGAAGCAGAACACGGGTTTTTCCCTATAGAAACTATACCAAAAGATTGGCAAAAGAATTTGATGTTGCAAGCGTATTCTCAGCCAGAATCAAAACGGAATTCTCCTAAGGTTCAGGGAATATTGATACATGAGCTTCTAGCAAAAATTGAAATTGCCTCAGATATAGATTGGGTTCTTGAGGAGGCTTGTGCACTCGGTAAGATTGATTTGAATACCACCGAAACGTTCAAACAAATGCTTACTGATGTGGTAGATCATCAGGTGCTAAAGCCGTTTTTTAGCAATTCATACACTGTTTGGAACGAGCGCGATATTTTAATTCCAAACTCAGAAAACATCAGGCCTGATCGGTTGATGGAAAACGAATGTGAAATGGTTCTGATTGACTATAAAACAGGAAAACCCAAAGATGAAGATCATCAGCAAATCGCCCACTATAAGAAAGTTGTTTCTCAGGTGTTTAAGGGCAAAAAAGTTAAAACATATTTAATTTATATTCAAGAAGGAAAAAAAATTCAAGTAGTTTAGTTTCAAAACAAAAGTTACCTGCTGTTAATTCAAGGCTTAAGCCACTATTAAAAGAGCAAAAACTGGTCTTAATTTTTTGAAAACTCAATGAATATAATTACTTTTGCAAGAATAGAGAATCAAAACTAATTACAATATATAATGAAAACAATCAAACAAATCTTATTTGTATGTGCAATGACATTAGCATTTTCAAGTGCTACTGCTCAAGATGCAAACAACCCGTGGGTTATCACACTTGGAGCAAATGCAATCGATGCTTATCCTACAAATTTACCTAGTTCAGATATTTATGGGCCACAAGGAAAATGGTTTAGTGAATTTTTCAACACTAAAGATCATTGGAATATCCTTCCAGCAGTAACAACGATCGGAGTTAATCGTTTTTTGAGTGACGGATTCTCAATAGGAGGACGTTTATCTTTAAATGAGATTACTAAAATAGGAAACGACAGATCTCCTAACTTTTCATACCAAGCATTAGACTTGATTGTACGTCGTTCTTTAGTTAAAGGAACTTCAGCTTGGGATCCTTTTGTTGAATTAGGTGGAGGTTACACTTGGTTTTCAGGTGATGGAACTCCTTCTTTTAATCTTGGTGCTGGTTTAAGTTACTGGATTAATGATAATGTTGGTATTACGTATCAAACAGCTTACAAACATACTTTTGAAACTCATGGTGTAAGACACTTTCAACATGTATTTGGTGTAGCACTTAAATTTGGTGGTATCGATACAGACGGAGATGGTGTATATGATCAGTTCGATGAATGTCCTGAAGTTGCAGGCTTAGAAGAATTTGGCGGTTGTCCTGACACTGACGGTGATGGTATAGCGGATCGCGATGATGCTTGTCCAGAAGCTGCAGGTTCTGCAGAAATGAATGGTTGTCCTGACACTGATGGTGATGGAATATCTGACATCAATGACGCTTGTCCTGAGTTAGCTGGTACTGCCGCTATGAATGGTTGTCCTGATTCTGACGGAGATGGTATCAACGAAAAAGACGATGCATGTCCTACTGAAGCTGGACCGATTGCAAATAATGGATGTCCTTGGCCAGATTCTGATTCTGACGGAGTTGCAGATAGAGATGACGCTTGTCCAACACTTGCTGGCCCTGCATCAAATAATGGATGTCCTGTTATTCCAGACGCGGTAATTGCTGAGTTGAATACAGAAGGTTCTATGATTCGTTTTAGAGCAGAAAGTTCAACGATCATGGGAGAAGAATCTCAGGTTGTTTTAGCAAAAATAAAATCAATATTAGATAGCTACCCAAAAAGTCAAGTTGTTGTTGAAGGTTATGCTTCAAGCGATGGAAGTAAAGGGTACAATCAAAAGCTGTCTGAAGAGCGCGCAGCTTCCGTTAAGGATGCTTTAACCGCTCTTGGTGCAGATACAGGTCGTATTTCTACTGTAGGTTTTGGAGAAGAAAAACCTTTAGGAGATAACAACCGTGCTGCTGGAAGAAAAATCAATAGAAGAGTTCAGTTTGCCGTTGGTAAAAACTAGAACATTTTTATATCTATACAAAAGCCTTGCAATTGCAAGGCTTTTTTTTTACATCTATTTTAGATCAATGTCTAGTAATATGATATCATTTCTTTATTTTTAAGGGTGAAAACATTTTTAGAAGAAGCTGTATCTGAAATCCTCTCTAGTCATTCGACTATCGATGAGTTAATCATTATTCTTCCAAGCAGAAGAGCAGGTGTATTTTTTAAAGACGCACTAACTGCCCAATTGACCGTTCCAATTTTGTCTCCTAGAATATTCAGTATTGAAGAATTTATTCAAGAAATATCTACTCTAAAGTTAGCTCCATCTACAGCTGCTCTTATTGATTTTTATGAAATCTATAACGCAAATACTCCCAAGGAGTATTTGGATTCTTTTGAAGAATTTATTCGATGGGCTCCCTCGCTTTTAAAAGATTTTTCTGATTTAGATGCTTACCTCATAGAAGTGGATTCTGCATTTGAATACCTAAGTTCTTATCACGCTATTGGAACTCTTTTAGAAGATGACGCAACCTACGAGAAACAACAATTTTTTTGGCAATCGTTAGCCAATTACTTTGAGCTACACAAAACTTCTTTGAATTCAAAAGGCATGGGAACCTTAGGGATGTTGTACAGAGAAGCTGTAGATTCGGTTGAAATATACCTACAGAACACAAATAAGACGCATTACTTTATTGGTTTTAATGCCCTCAATACGGCAGAATCAAATTTACTGCAAGCCTTTTTAGAAGCAGATCGAGCAGAAGTGCTTTGGGATATTGATCAATACTTTTTTCAAGATCAACAACACGCAGCAGGTCGTTTTATACAACGCCACCATAAGGAATGGAATTATTATAGGCGTAAAAGTAAGCCAAAATTCCCATCTCATTTTGAAGAACCAAAAGAGATCAAAATCATCGGAATTCCGAAGAATATCGGGCAGGCGAAATACGCAGCTTCCCTTTTGAAAAAAACTGCTTCTGACTCGGACGCACTTGCCAAAACGGCCCTTGTTTTGGGGAACGAATCTATTCTGATTCCGATTTTATCAGGCCTTCCAGCAGAAGTTGACCAGTGGAATGTAACGATGGGCTATCCGTTATTGAACACTCCAGTTGCTTCATTTTTTAATCATGTTTTTGAAATGCACCTTAAGGCTTCCGAGTCTGGATTTTCATATCAAGATGTTCTTCGAGTTTTAAGTTTTGATTGGATTCGTGATGCTTTACAAATCAATTCAAATAAGGGTTCTACTTTTTTCACTAGCCTGTCTAATTCTAATAAAGCATTTCTAAGAACAAAAGAGTTACAACCACTTTTAGACCACCCAGTAGGGGTTTTAATTTTCACTCCCTTCGATACTGTTCATAGTTTTGTCAATCGGATTTTCACTTGTACGGTTGCGATTCAAGAATACTTTAAAAAAGAAAACCGTTCAGAATACATATTGTTTCCTACTTATTTTACTTTAATTCAAGAAATCGTACAGCAGTTAATCAACATGGGCGATACGCTTAAATCGATTGACACAATGCGCGGAATTCATTTCTTATGGAATGAGTTGATACAGTCTTTATCGATAGACTATAAAGGAAACCCAATGGGAGGAGTTCAGATTATGGGGATGTTAGAAACTCGAGTTTTAGATTTTGACACCATAATCCTCACCAATGTTAATGAAGGAATTCTTCCAATGGGAAGGTCTTCACAGAGTATATTTCCATTTGCATTAAAGCGAAAACTGGGCTTGCCTACTTTTTTAGATAATGATGCGATTTACACCTATCATTTTTATCGTTTATTACAACGCGCAAAGAACATTACACTGCTTTATAATACCGAAAGCGAAGGGCTAAATTCTGGAGAGCCAAGTAGGTTTATTCATCAATTACGTTTTTTGGGTTTAGCACAACACAAGCTTAGGGAGCAGTTTGTGTCAGCACCAACTCAAAGTCCTGAACCCAATAAAATTGAGGTTTATAAAACTCCAGAAGTTCTCGAAATTCTTCACAGTAAAGCAACGGCTGGTTTTTCGCCCTCTTCTTTAAGTGTTTATTTAAGAGATCCCCTACGTTTTTATAAAGAAAAAGTTCTTGGGGTTAGAGAAGAAAACTCCTTAGATAGTGTTTTGTCTTTGATGGATAGTGGAACCATTGCTCACGACACCTTAGAAGAACTTTACACCCCTTTTCTGAATAAACCCTTGGAGGTGGAAGATTATAGGGTTATGGAGCAGGAAACATCTGCTATGCTTCTAAAGCACTATCGTAAAGTTTTTGGAGGTGACGAAAAAGTAACAGGTAAAAGCCTTTTAATGCTTCATGCTTTAGAACAAAGTATTTTAAGGTTGTTTGCAGTTGAAAAAGATCAAATTCAAAAGGGAAACGTTCTAACGATTTTAGAATTAGAACAGGCATTTGAATATCCATTGATGGTCGAAGGAGTTGGGCAGGTTCTTTTGAAAGGTAAAATTGACCGAATTGATCGGTACAATGGAGTTCTTCGCATTATTGATTATAAGTCAGGTAAAATTGACCCAGCTAAGCTTAGAATATCAGATTGGGATGTATTTAAAGGCGACACGAAACGACTTCCTCTTTTTCAAATCCTACTCTATTCGTACGTGAATAAAGCAATCTTAGAGACAGAACAGACTCTTGTGGCTGGGATCATTAGTTTCAAAAACATGGATGCTTACGTTCTTCCTTTTGGTATAAAACCTGACGGTAAAGGGAAGGTTGTTAGTGAATTAAACCTTGAGATTTTATCCTCTTTTGAGGAGGTCTTAGTAGGATTAATTCAAGAAATATTTGATGTTTCTAAGCCTTTTGCTTCTTTAGAAGAGTAGTCTGCCATTTTATTATTAGATTTACAGTACTATATTCATTATGGCAAAAAAGAAGGACCTAGAACGGGGTAAGCTAAGTTGGTATCTACGACTGATAACCCTTGGTGATCGTTTCTCTTATCAAGACTTCTTTGATCGATTTAAAAAAGGCTTTGTAGAATTCCTAATTGTATTTTTTGGGGTACTAGTTTCTTTTTCTGTAGAACAGCAGGGAGAAAATTTTGGTGACCGTGAATCTAATATTGACAACCTTACAGGTCTTCGTGATGAATTGGTTGATATGCACGAATATACTTTAGAATATATTGCTCAAAACGAATGGGTAACGGAAATGTACAACGAGCAGTATTTACGTTGGGATCAAGACCATGATAGTGTTTTCATTAATTATGAGTCAGACGAAGATTTTCATTATGCTCCAATGACTTTCTATACCAATCGAGATGCCTTCAATCCGCCTCGAGTTGTATACGATGCCATTAAATTGGATGGAACCTTTCGTTTTTTAGGTTCGGATATTGGTCGCCTGATTAACAATAACTACGACGGAACAGATTTGAAGTATTTAATCACAAATACAGATAAAGAAGAAAAAGGTTTTATTGACGACTTTTCAAACCGTTTAGGGCATCAATGGGTATTTGATTTGAAAGAAATTGATGTTGAGGATACCGATTTTTGGGTTAACAATCGAAAATATATTCAAAGTGACTACTTCATCAAGTATAACTTGTTTAAACGAATCGAGCTATGGCGTCAGATCAGAGAACAGCTTGATGATTATGATGTAAACTTACAAGAAAACATCAAAGTGTTAAACAAGGTTATAGCTGAAAAAGAAACTGAAATTGTAATTGTTTGGTGGTGGTTTAGTCGACCAAGCTGGCTACAAGCTTCCCAGAAATTAGAGCCGGAGGAACCCCAGGACCCGGAACCGTCAGTTGACCAGTAAAGAATAAGTTTTCTACCTTTTTACTTTTTAATTTAGGGCGTAAAAATGCTGTCTGTAGTAGGGTGTTCGCCATGCCGTACGCATTTCCTTTGTAAGAGTTATATTCACTAACAAAGTCATTCACACAAAAAGATTCCTTGAATAAAATGGCATCTTTGATCGACTGTTTTGTAAGGTGCTCTAGTCGCTCGATAACCATGTTAAAATATTTGTCTCTCATTTCTTCGGTATCTTCAATTCCAGGACCAATCGGAATTAAAAGAAAACAAGCCTCTTTTCCTTCAGGAGCCATAGAACTATCTGTTATAGAGGGGAAATTGCCATAGAACAGAGGATCTTTTGGCCACTCAGGTGTATCGTATATACTTCGAGCATGTGCATCAAAATCTACATCAAAAAATAAGGTGTGATGCGAAACGTTTTTAACTTTTTTATCCAGGCCAATGAAAAACAAGAGGGATGAAGGAGCAAACACTTTTTTGTCCCAATAAGCATCTGTATAACCTCTTTCTTTTGGTTTTAGCAGGGATTCAGAATGATTATAATCTGCACCACTAACAACAACGTCAGCATCAATTTGAACTCCATTAGCGATTACACCCGTTGCTTTTCCATTTTCAACACAAATGGTTTCAACATTCTGACTTGTAGTGAATTTTACTCCAAGTTCTTTAGCCATTTTGACCATTCCTTCAACGACACTGTACATTCCTTTTTCGGGATGCCAAGTACCTAAACCAAAGTCTGCAAAATTCATGAAATTATAAAAGGCAGGCGTATTGCTTGGTTTTGCACCAAGGAAGAGAACTGGAAATTGCAAAATTTGCGCAAGGCGTTCGTTTTTAAACTCTTTAGTGACTTCTTTTTTTATGGTACTCAAGAAGTATCCTACTTTTTTAACAGTTGCAGGTGTAACCAACTCCAAAGCCGAAATCCCTGGTCGATAGACCAAATCTTTGATGGCAATATTGTAATTGTCTTCGGCTTTTTTGATGAATTTTTTAAGCTTAACAGCACTTCCTGTTTCTTCAGCTTCAAATGCTGCATAAATTTTTTCTAGGGTATCTCCAATTTTAATTGATTCCATTTGATCAAAATACACTTCATATCCTGGATCTAACTTTTCAAGTGTATAATAGTCGCTAACCTTTCGATCAAAGTCGCCAAAGAATTTTTCAAAAACATCGGGCATCCAATACCAAGATGGCCCAATGTCGAAGGTGAACCCATCTTTTTTAAATTGACGCGCACGGCCACCTGGGGTAGAATTTTTCTCTAATATTTGAACAGTGTGTCCAGCTTTTGCTAGGTAGCAAGCTGCGGACATTGAAGAAAAACCAGACCCAATAATGATGATATTCTTTTTCATAAAAGTAAAGATGTGCTAATAGATTGAGGCCAAGCCTTGTGAATTATATGCGTTGAGTCTAATTGTTTTCTTTGTTTCGATTTTCTTTTTCAATTCGAATTTCTTCAACAAAAGAAGCACTGATTACGCCAGTTGGGATAGCAACTACTCCAATTCCAACAAGTGAAATTAATGTAGCAAACAGTTTTCCACCAACAGTTACTGGGTATACATCCCCGTAACCAACAGTCGCTAGCGACACTGTAGCCCACCAGATTGATTCCGTTATGCTTGAGAATTTTTCAGGTTGTGCTTCATTCTCTAAATAATAAATAGCAGATGCTGAAAAAAGTATGGTTAAAACCGAAAGGAATAAGGTGAATATAAGTTCGGCCTTTACTCCGGCTAAAGATTTTGTGAAGACACGCAACGAGTTACTGTTTCTTCCAAGTTTAAAAATACGAGTCAATCTAAATAATCTTAAAATCCGTAGGAATCGACCATCTAATTTCATGAATTGATTCAAGTAAAACGGGAGTATAGAAATCAAATCAATGAGTCCGAATAAACTAAAAACATAGTTTGCAACACCTCTTTTACCTTCAGTAACAAAGGCATGGTAAACACGATAGATGTATTCTCCCGAAAAAATCAGTATAGAAATAAATTCAAAAGCATGAAAATAAGTGCCATAGGCAACTCTTAAACTCAAATGAGATTCGAGCACCATAGCAAAAACATTTACGATAATTAATACGTAAATGAATCGGTCAAATAAATTGAATGATTTCAATTATTCTTCGATAAATCTCTTATGATTGCAATTACTACAAGTATGGAAGTAACAATAACAACATTTGCAACAAAAGTAGTGGTCATAGATATAGCTTTTTATTACTTCAAAATTACTAAAATCTTTTGACACGAGATTCATGTTTTATTAGAAGAAATATTATAGTCCAAATCACTTCGCTTTTTTTCGCTTTTGCTAACTTCTCTTCCTATCTTTATTGTGTTATATTATTTATGAAAAACTTTACAACGCTGACACTATTCCATTTTAATTCTAATAGATTTTGGGCTTTTAAGCAAATGGGAATAGCCCCTTTTACGTTCCATAAAATTGAAGGCTTGGTGTTTTCTAAACTTATGGGTACTGGAGCTGGAGCTGGGTTTAGCTTGTTTCCAGATTTCTCAACCTATGCTTTTTTAGGCGTATGGGAAAGTGAGGCAAGTGCACAAGCTTTTTTTGAGTCCAGTAACTTCATTAAAGAATATAAAAAACGAACCAATAAAATAAGAACCTTAAGTCTACGTCCTCTGCATAGTAGCGGAAAGTGGAGCGGTGAAAATCCCTTCGGGCCGAATGTTGCAAAGGAAGATATGCCCCAAGGCAAGATTGCTATTATAACGCGCGCTACTTTACGTTGGAACCGTTTACTGTCTTTTTGGGCAGCAGTCCCAAAAGCCAGCAAAGCAATAGAAGCTGCTGAAGGAGTTCATTTTTATAAAGGCATAGGCGAGTGGCCTTTTATTCAACAAGCAACAATTAGCATTTGGGAGAACTTAGATGCGGTACATACTTTTGCTTATAAAGGTAAAGCCCATTCTGAAATTGTAAAAGACACCCGAAAGAAGAAATGGTATAAAGAAGACATGTTTTCTCGGTTTGAACTTTTAAATGATGTGACTTATGAGTAAAAAAGTAATCATTGTGGGTTCGGGAATTGCGGGTATTGCGACTAGTATTCGTTTGGCCAAAAAAGGATATGCTGTTACCGTTTTTGAAGCGAACGCTTATCCAGGCGGAAAACTAAGTGCCTTCAACCTAGGTGCCTATCGTTTTGATGCTGGGCCTTCTTTATTTACGATGCCTCAATTTGTGGAAGAGCTTTTTGAATTGTGTGAAGAAGATCCTAAACACTATTTTGAGTATGATAAAAAAGAAGTTGGCTGTAATTATTTTTGGGAAGATGGCACACGTCTAAAAGCCTACGACGATTCCGAACGGTTTTTATCTGAAGTTGAACAGGTGTTAGGAGTGCCTACAAAAACGTTAAAAGATTATTTGACAAAGGCAAAAAAGAAATATGATTTAACCGAATCCATTTTTTTAAAACGTTCTTTACACCAACTCAAATCTTTTTTAAATCCAGAAACCCTTAAAGCCATTCTAAATGTTCGCACTTTAGAAATTGGTAAAAGCTTGCATCAAGTAAACGAGGAACAACTTCAAGAACCGCATTTAGTGCAATTCTATGATCGTTTCGCTACCTATAATGGTTCTAATCCCTATCAAACTCCTGGGATCATGACTTTAGTGCAGCACTTAGAAGAACATTACGGAACCTTTGTTCCCAAGAAAGGGATGGAGTCTATAACGACCTCTTTGTTTGAGCTTGCTAAGCGTCAAGGAGTAATTTTTCATTTTAATGAGAAAGTAGAAGAAATTGTCATTGAAAAGCGCAAAGTTGTGGGTGTGAAAACCGAAAAGATGTTTTATCCTGCCGATCAGGTATGTTCCAATATGGATGTATACCCAACATATAAATATTTATTACCTCAAGTTGTTGCTCCAACAAAAACCTTGGAACAAGAACGCTCTAGTTCTGCCGTTATTTTTTATTTAGGAATTTCCAGAACATTCAAAGAATTGGACTTACACAACATCTTTTTCTCAAAGGATTATAAGGAAGAGTTTAAAGCAATTTTTGAAGACCAGACCGTGTCTGACGATCCAACGGTTTATGTAAACATAACATCCAAAGACATTGCAGCTGATGCTCCAACGGGTTGTGAAAATTGGTTTGTGATGATCAATACACCTGCAGATAAAGGGCAAGATTGGGATGTAATTACACATTCGATTAGGGAGCGTTTTATCAAGAAAATCAACTTGATTTTAGACGTTAATTTGGAAGATTATATTGTTGAAGAAGATTTTTTAACACCTCCACTGATTCAACAAAAAACACAATCTCATCAGGGAGCTTTGTATGGTTCTTCTAGTAACGACCGTATGGCAGCATTTTTACGGCACCCTAATTTTTCACAACAAATTAAAAATCTATATTTTTGCGGTGGAAGCGTACATCCTGGAGGAGGGATTCCGCTGTGTTTATTATCTGCAAAAATTGTTTCAGACCAAATACCCGAGCTACTGTAATGAAACTAAAACAGCTACTTGACGTACAACTTATAGCCATTGCGATTATTTGGCTGTTTCACGTTAGTGGAATTATAGGTATTCTTTATGGAAACTCGCAGTGGTTTGTTGCTGCTACACCAATTAATCTATCTCTTTGTTTTTTTCTACTTCTATTAGTAAGCTGGAAAACATCTGGGTTTGTTAAGATCGCAGCCATGAGTTTTGTAGTTGGAATGGTTGCCGAAATACTAGGTGTAAATTTTGGATATATTTTTGGTTCCTATGAATACGGTGAAGCGTTGGGGTGGAAGCTTTTTGGTGTGCCGCTATTGATTGGTGCTAACTGGACGATTTTGACAGTTTGTTCTGCTGCAATAGCAGCTCAACTATACGATCGATTAATCCCAAGAATTGTAATTGGATTGGGCTTAATGCTTCTTTTAGACTTTATGATCGAGCCTATTGCGCCTATCCTTGATTTTTGGGAATTTGAAGGCGGAATTGCGCCATCACAAAATTATATAGGATGGTTTTTAGTTGCTTTACCGCTTCAGTTTTTGTACCATTATTGGAAGGTAGAACTTAAGCATTGGTTTGCACATCATCTGTTTTTATTACAGCTGTTGTTTTTTATGATCTTATTATTACAAATTAACACCTTACAAAATTTGCTATGAATTCAACGTTTTTTAGGATTATAGGTTTAGTGTTTTTTCTTTCCGTGACTTCCTGTGAAATAAATGCATCGAAGTCAAAAAACGACCAATCAGAAGCTCTTGACAGTATTGCTAAGCCAATTGCAATACTTCCTGAAGCAAGGATTTTTTTTATACCAAAAAATATAAAGGTTTTAGATTCTACGCTATACTTGAATGAGGCTTTCAATGTTTTTAAGAAAAACATTGAAACACTAAGTGAATTAGATCCAACTAGTTTGGATCTCTATATAATTGCCTCACTAGGTTCGAGCAATAAACTTCTGAATGCAAATTTACCAGCCGGATTTGATGTTCCTGCAATCAATAGCAGAATTCGAGTTGTTAAAACACAACTCTTACGGTGTAAATATTATAGCCAACAAGAAGATTTTGAGCTATTAAATCTAGGTCTAACTGAGCTCTTTGATTCGTATGATATCTTACTGAAGCGTATCGATGACATCGCGCTAAGCGAGGATGCACTTTCAGAAAATGAATTTAGTGTAAAAAAGGAATTGGAAGAACCGATGATGAGATTAAGGAAGAATTAACTCACTTTTTTCTCTTCTCTTAAAAGAAAGCTTTGTTTTTCAAAAATTCGATTGGTGTGCAATGAGTTTTTTAGTTTTTCAACAAAGCGAATCAATCCATTTTGCGATTCTGAATTTACATCAATTTCCATAATTTGAAGCATAAGCTCTATCATGGATTCATCCGATTCAATAGCTTTGCTAAAGGCATTTTGTTTTTCAGAACCAATAGTCGCAATCATAATCTCTTCTCTGTTGTGGTTATGAAGAAACGACGGATCAAGCTCAACCTCTTTACCGTTTACAAGTGTAATAAGGTCATTGTAAATTCTATTTCGGACTGTAGCTTGAAGATTAAAAAAACGCTTGTACTCAGGAAGATGTTGTTTGTCTGCTGATTTCAAGTACGATAGTTTTGCCGAACGACATTGATTCAATGCCTTCTGGTAAATCCCTAAAAGTTCTTTATTAATAGACATTTTTTCGTTTTATTAAATTTACCAAAAACTCGTTCATGTTTAGAGTAACTCGTTAAGAGGATATTAACAAGTTTTTAACGCGAAAAGCATAGTTGAAATTTTGTAGAAGTTTCTCAGATGAAATTTTCCTATCAAAAGTTGCCGAATCCTTAAATAGAGGTAGGTTGCAGCCCAATTGAATTGCCATTTGCGTGTAGTATTCCACTCTATTTGGATGATAAGGTGTGACGCAGTTATAAACATTTTTAACGATGGGTTGACCTACTAGGCTACTTATGATATTGATACAATCCGTCAAATGAATTAAGTTGATACTTCCTTCCGGGTTCGTTACGAAGGCTTTTTTACTCAATTGAAATACTGGATGTCTATCGGATCCAATAAGACCTCCCATCCGAAGTATTGTAGTGTTCAAATGGACTGAATTAGATAGAAGCTCCTCGCATTGCAATAACTGTTTACCAGAATTAGTTTCAGGCTCAGTAATACTTTTTTCGGTAATTATTCCATACAAATTTCCATAAACGGATGTGCTGCTTATAAAAATCACTTCTTTAATGCCTTGTTCTATACAGGCTTTCTTAACATGATTTATCATCACATCAAATCTCCTTTTCGGATTCGACCGAAGACCGGGTGGCATGGCAATTATAAGCTTATCGACTGAACTGAAAAAACTCATTTCACCCACAATTCCTTCTTCGGTAACTTGAAGGATATACGGTTCAATGCTTTTAGAGTGTAGGGTGTTGAGTCTTTCTTCAGAAGTTGTACTTCCTTTTACTCGAAAACCTAAAGATAATAGGTGTTCTCCAAGGGGAAGTCCTAGCCAGCCGCATCCCAATATTCCAATTGATTTTGACAAAAGTATTTGAATTTAATTTATGATATAAAGATAGGGAGAAGTTCAAGAACTATTAAAATGTATTGCTTTTGCTTAGTTTTTACCCTTCTTATATCCAAGTAAAGGGTGTTGCTCGTTTATTTTTTATAACTTAGGGAAGATCTAAACCAATAATTATGGCAATAAAAAGTTTTCAGGGAGAGCGAGAAACCAGTAAAAAGGTAGAGCAACCCACCGTTTTGGTAAAAGATATTATGACAACCAACTTAGTTCTTTTTACCGTTGAGCAGTCCATTCATGAAGTTATGAATTCCTTCATTAAGAATAAAATTTCAGGTGGACCAGTAGTCGATGACCGAGGCAAACTAATTGGGGTTATATCGGAAGCCGATTGTATGAAAGAAGTTTCTGACAGTCGCTATTTCAATATGCCTATTTTAGATAAATCTGTCGGTCACTTTATGACTAAAGAAGTAGAAACTTTACCAGCATCCATGACATTATTTGACGCTGCGTCTCGATTTCATGAAACAAGTAGAAGAAGATTTCCAGTACTTGATAATAACAAGTTGGTAGGACAAATTAGCCGTAAAGACATCGTAATTGCCGCTATTAATTTAAAGAGTCAAAGCTGGCGTTAATCGAAAACATCTTTTGCAACCCGAAAAGTATTGGCATGTGCCTCTATGATAATTTTGATGTCTTTAGAATAACCACCACCCATGCTGCATTGCACAGGAATTCCGTGTTTTTTACATAGTTCTAATACATATCTATCGCGTTGTTTACATCCTGCTATGCTCATGCCTAGTCGACCCAATTTGTCTGTTTCTAGCACATCTACTCCACAGAGGTAAAAAATAAAGTCAGGTTGGTTTTGTGCTATTAATTTAGGCAAAGTGTTTTGAAGAATATTTAAAAACACCTCATCAGAACATCCATCTTCAAGGGCTAAATCCAAGTCGCTATTTTCTTTGTGGAATGGGTAATTCTTTTCTCCATGCATAGAAAACGTAAAGACATCGGGGATGGATTCAAAAATTTCAGCAGTTCCATTGCCTTGATGCACATCTAAATCAACTATTAAAATGTTGGTAACTAGTTTTTTGTCTAAAAGATATTGTGCCGCAATAGCTTGATCATTGAAGAGGCAAAAAGCTTCACCATGCGCTCTGAATGCATGATGTGTGCCACCTGCAATGTTCATTGCTATTCCGTGTTGTAATGCTTTAAGTGCGCCCTGAACCGTTCCTCCTGCTATGATGATTTCACGTTCAATAAGTTCCTTGCTTAGTGGGAAGCCAATTTTTCGAGCTTCTTTTTTATCAAGATCAAGTGCCAATAGCTTGGCTATGTATTCTGAGTGATGAATACGTTCTATTGTTGCTAGATTCAAAGCGGTTGGAGTGAAAAAATCCTCTGGAGTGCAGGTGCCTTCATATATCAGTTGCCTTGGAAGCAAATCATATTTCTCCATTGGAAAACGATGTTTCAAAGGCAGTGGTAATTGATAAATCGGATGGAAAGCGATATTAAGCAAAACGAATGAGCTTAGTTGATTTCAAAACCATTGTCTATACTAGCATCTTCAGGCCCAATAACAATGAGTTTTCCTTCTTTGTTTTCAGTCATTAACAGCATTCCCTGGCTTTCAACTCCCTTAATGGTTCTTGACGCTAGGTTTGCCAATACGGTTACTTTTTTCCCAATCATTTCTTCTGGGGTATAACTCTCTGCAATACCTGATACTATGGTTCTAATTTCGAACCCGAGGTCAACTTTAAGATTAAGTAACTTTTTAGTCTTCTTTATTTTCTCCGCTTCGATTACTGTTCCCGTTCTTAAATCCATAGCATTGAATTGATCAAAACTAATGTTTTCTTTTACGGGAGTTAGTTCAAAGTTAGCCTCTGCGTTATTCTTTTTGGTATCTTGAAGTCTCTCTAGCTGAGCTTGTATACTACTATCTTCAACTTTAGCAAAAAGCAACTCTTGACTTCCGATTACATGTCCAGCTACTAAAAGATCTTCAGTTGTTGCAACTGCATTCCATTCTGTTGGATTGGTAATATTTAATATTGTTCGAAGTTTCTGAGCGCTATGCGGTAAAAATGGTTCTGAAACTGTTGCAAGGGTAGCTGCTATTTGTAGCGCAATATTCATGATGGTTTCGACACGAGTCGGATCTATTTTGATTATTTTCCAAGGCTCTTGATCAGCCAAATATTTATTTCCTAAACGAGCCAAATTCATTAATTCCTGACTGGCTTCTCTGAAGCGAAATCGCTCAATACTATCACCGATGATCGCCGGAAAAGCTTTCATTTTTTCTAAAGCCTCTTTATCCTCAGGAGTTTGATTTTTTCGAGCAGGAACGCTGCCGTCGTAATATTTTTGTGTGAGTACACTAACCCGATTAATGAAGTTACCGAATATAGCGACTAGTTCATTGTTGTTTCTAGCTTGAAAATCTTTCCAAGTAAAATCGTTGTCTTTAGTTTCGGGAGCGTTTGCGGTCAGTACATAGCGCAAAACATCTTCTTGTCCTGGAAATTCTTCCAAGTATTCATGAAGCCAGACCGCCCAGTTTTTTGAGGTGGATATTTTATTTCCTTCTAAGTTTAAGAATTCGTTAGCAGGAACATTTTCTGGCAAAATATAGTCACCCGCAGCTTTTAGGATGCAAGGAAAAATAATACAGTGGAATACGATGTTGTCTTTTCCGATGAAATGGACCAAAGAGGTTTCCTTATCTTTCCAATAGGGTTCCCAGTCTTTATTGTTTTTAGCTGCCCATTCCTTAGTCGAAGAAATATAACCAATAGGGGCATCAAACCAAACGTACAATACTTTTCCATCTGCGCCTTCAACTGGCACAGGGATTCCCCAATCTAAATCACGGGTTACCGCTCTTGGTCGAAGTCCCTCATCAACCCACGACTTTACTTGTCCGTATACATTGGGTTTCCAGTCCTCTTTATGTCCTTCTATAACCCACTCCTTCATGAAGTCTTCATATTGGTCTAAGGGTAAAAACCAGTGCTTGGTTTCTTTTAAGATGGGTTCTGCACCCGACAAGGTCGATTTTGGATTGATTAGTTCTGTTGCATTGAGTGAACTTCCACATTGTTCGCATTGATCTCCATATGCTTCTGTGTGGTTGCATTTTGGACAAGTTCCGGTAACAAAGCGATCGGCCAAATACTGTTTGGCTTCTGGATCGTAAAGTTGCTCAGTTACTTCTTCTACGAATTGCCCTGCTGTGTGCATTTTTGAAAAAATATCAGATGCAGTTTCGTGGTGAATTGGAGCTGAGGTTCTTGAGTAATTGTCAAAAGAAATGCCTAGTTTATCAAAAGACTTACGAATCATTCCGTCGTATTTGTCAATAATCTCTTTGGGACTTACGCCTTCTTTCTTGGCACGAATAGAAATAGCTACTCCATGTTCATCACTTCCACATATGAAAGCAACATCTTTCTTTTGGGCACGCAAATAACGACTGTAAATATCTGCAGGTACATAGACTCCTGCTAAGTGCCCAATGTGAATGGGGCCATTAGTGTAGGGGAGCGCAGCAGTAATTGTATATCGTTTTGCAGTAAGTGCCATAAAATAATTTTTCACAAAAATAAGCCTTTTTTTTAGGCGGTTTACTATTTTGGGGTCGCCAACCTAATTTTATTATGAGTGAATCCTACACCTTCGGTCAAATTGCAGAACAAAGAGCCGTAACCTACCTTAAGAAGACGGGCTACGAAATCGTAGAACAGAATTATCGATATCGAAAAGCAGAGATTGATATCATTGCTAGAAAAGACAATTTTATAATTGTAGTTGAAGTAAAAGCACGTTCCTCTTCTTATTACGGGGCTCCTGAATCGTTTGTTAATCGAAAAAAAATTCAGTTGCTTGTCACGGCTATTGATGCCTACATTCAGAAGAATGATTTAGATGTTGAGGTGCGCTTTGATATCATCTCTTATTTGGTTGAAAACGGAAAATGGACTCGCGAGCACATTGAAAATGCTTTTTATCCATTCTAAAAAAAATGTTGCAAATAAAACAACTTGTTTTTATTTTTGTATTTTTGATTTGAATCTAACAAAATACAAGGATGAAAACCATAGCATCTGTAGTTGAGAACTACATTAAAACCAAGCCTTTCTTGTCAACAGCCTTATCGCAAGGGATTATTAATCTTACTTCATTGTCCCGTCAAATTCAACCCGAAATTGAACTCGCTCTTCAAAAAGAGGCGCGCAGTGGAGCGATAGTAATGGCATTGAAACGAATTTCTGACAACATGGAGTTTTTGTCTACTCACAAGATTGTAAAGGTTTTAAAAGGGATAGGCGATATAACGGTTCGTTCTTCCTTGGTAGATTACAGCTTTAAGATTTCGGAAACGTTACTCAGCGCTCAGGCGTCATTTTTGGCTCAAGTCAACGACAACAAAGAAGCTTTTTACACTTCATCAAGAGGTGTTTCTGAATCCAATATCGTCATCAGTAGTACAATGAAACACTTGGTGTCGATTTATTTTGAAAATGAAGTATTGCTTGAGAAATCGGAAAATCTATCGTCGGTGACCATTAAACTTCCGACAGAAAATGTTGATATTCCAGGGATTTATTATTTCATTTTTCAACGACTATCTTGGGAAGGGGTCAATATTCGACAGGTAATATCAACTTCAAACGAATTCACTATCCTTGTTGACGAGGATTCTGTGAATACAGCTTTTAAAGTAATCAAAGACTTAAAATCACTCTAAATCGGGAAGCACTTGAAGTGCTTGTTGTACACTGTAGATATCTTTAAATGCAAGTCGTAAACGCAAACCGGCTTTTGTTTGTTTCTCTTTCATGTTTACTTGGTCAGCATGTTGTTGTACCCAAACTAGGAGTGCATGGAAACGTTCGCTTTGATAAAAAGGACTTTCTTGATCCGCAATAAAATACCCAATGCATTGGTTTTTTTTAAGGAGTAAACGGTCGATTCCGAGATGTGCAGCTTTCCATTTCAAACGAACACTATCCAAAAGAGCTTCAGCTTCAAGTGGCAGTGGTCCAAAACGATCTTCAATTTCTTTTTGATACTGAACCAAGTCGGCTTCTACTTTTAAAGTTGTTAAGCGGTTGTATAGGGTCAACCGCTCACTTACAATATTGATATAGTCATCAGGAAAAAGAACCTCTAAGTCTGTATCGATTTGAATTTCTTTAACAAAGGCTTTAGGTGCTTCTTCTTTGTCGCTATACAACGATTTGAATTCATTTTCTTTCAACTCCTCGATCGCCTCTTTTAGTATCTTCTGATAGGTTTCGAAACCAATGTCGTTGATGAAACCACTTTGTTCTCCTCCCAAAAGATCACCTGCACCTCTAATTTCAAGATCTTTCATTGCAATTTGAATTCCAGATCCCAGTGCAGCAAATTGCTCGATGGCCTGAATTCTTTTTTGTGCATCACTGGACATAGCGCTATCAGGAGGTGTAATGAAATAGCAAAAGGCTTTTTTATTGCTTCGTCCTACACGGCCTCGCATTTGATGCAGATCACTCAGCCCGAAATTTTGCGCATTGTTAATGAAAATTGTGTTGGCATTGGGAACGTCCAAACCGTTTTCGATAATAGTAGTAGCAACCAAGATATCATAACTTCCATCCATGAATTGGAGTAGGTTGTCTTCAAGTTTTTTTCCATCCAATTGACCGTGTCCAACCCGAATACGGGCATCAGGAACAAGACGTTGCAACATTCCAGCAACTTCCTTTATGTTTTCCACGCGGTTATGAATAAAGAATACTTGCCCTCCACGTTGTATTTCATAGGAAATACTGTCCCGAATAAGTTCTTCGTCAAAGCGGACAACTTCGCTTTCAATAGGGTATCGGTTTGGGGGTGCAGTAGCAATGACAGACATGTCTCGAGCTGCCATTAAACTGAATTGAAGCGTTCGCGGAATTGGAGTGGCTGTTAGCGTTAAAACGTCAACATTGGTTTTAAGTGCCCGAAGTTTTTCTTTTACAGCAACACCAAATTTTTGTTCTTCGTCAACAATTAAAAGACCAAGATCTTTAAATTCCACACTCTTACCAACCAATTGATGTGTTCCAATGAGGATATCAATTTTACCCGTTTTGAGGTCTTCAATGATTTGTTTCTTATCTTTTGTAGAGCGGAAACGATTCAAGTAATCTACTCGAACTGGGAGGTCATCTAAGCGTTTAGAGAAATTTTTAAAATGCTGAAAAGCCAGAATGGTTGTGGGTACAAGAACCGCAACTTGTTTGCTGTTGTCTACAGCCTTAAAAGCGGCACGGATTGCAACTTCTGTTTTTCCAAAACCTACATCACCACAAACTAGGCGATCCATGGGCTGCTCGCTTTCCATGTCTTTTTTCACATCAGCAGTTGCTGAGCTTTGGTCTGGAGTATCTTCAAAAATAAAAGAAGCCTCTAATTCGTGTTGCAGGTAACTGTCAGGATCACAAGCGTATCCTATTTTCTGCCGCCGTTTGGCGTAGAGTTCGATTAGGTTAAAAGCGATTTGTTTTACCCGAGTCTTTGTTTTTTGTTTTAAACTTTTCCAGGTAGAAGAACCTAGTTTATATACTTTAGGAACCTTCCCATCTTTTCCGTTAAAACGTGAAATTTTATGAAGCGAGTGGATGCTCAAGTACAGAATATCGCGATCGGCATATACCAATTTGATAGCCTCTTGTTGGTTGCCTTCAACATCAATTTTTTGAAGCCCACCAAAGGTTCCAATCCCATGATCAATGTGGGTTACATAATCCCCAACTTCCAAATGGGTCAGCTCCTTCAGCGTAAGGGCTTCTTTTTTGGCTTTTGTTGTTTTAAGTTGGTATTTGTGGTAGCGCTCAAAAATCTGATGATCTGTAAAACAAGCAATCTTTGCATCGACATCTTCAAAACCTTCGAAAAGAGGGTTTACAAGAGTTTTGTAATGAACTGTTTCTTCTCCTTCTTCAAAAATATCTTTGAAGCGTTGGGCTTGTTGTTCGCTTGCACAGCAAATGAAGTTTTGATATCCTTTTTGGTGATTATCGTTGAGGTATACAATCAACCGATTAAACTGTCGGTTGAATGCTGGTTGTGGGCTTTGTTTGAAGAAGTGATTTTCTTGTGTATTTAAAGCCGCACTTTTGGTTAAACTCACCAGGCTGAGCATGGAGGTAGTTTGTATGAAGTTTTCCTTTGAAGTGAATAAGACATTTGGAGCCAAATGTTTTGTTTCGGTGTCCAAAGCAGTATAACTAGATAAGGCTTCCTCGTAAAAATGTGCTAAGCGAGCACTTATAAAATCAAAGTTCTGAGTGATTAAAACACCCTTAGGCGCAATCACTTCAATGATGCTTTTTCGCTTTGCTTTTGTAAAGCCCTCTGAAGTGTTTGGGAGTAATTTTATTTTATTGAGTGTGCTGATCGATAGTTGAGTGGCGACGTCAAAACTGCGAAGACTTTCGACTTGATCGTCATAAAACTCGATCCGATAGGGGTGCTGATTTGAAAAGGAAAAAACATCAATAATTCCGCCTCGAACTGAAAACTCCCCGGGTTGGGTTACAAAATCGACACGATTAAAGCGATATTCGAAGAGCATTTCATTGACAAAATCAAGAGAAAGGCGACTGTCCTTTATGACTTCAAGCGTATTCTTTTTTAGCGTAGCATGAGACACCACTTTTTCGAAAATGGCCTGTGGATAACTGACAATTAGTTTTGGTTTTTTGGAGCTGCCTAGTTTGGTTAAAACTTCGGATCGCAACAATACATTTGCATTATCTGTGGTTTCGGTTTGATAAGGCTTTCGGTAACTCGAAGGGAAGAAAAGAACATTGTCTTCACCTAAAATACGTTCAAAATCATTGAGCTGATACGCGGCTTTTTCTCTATCCTCGCAGAGGAACAACATCGTTTTTCCAACGGTTTTGAAGCTGTTGGCTATGATAAAGCTGATTCCAGAACCTACACTGCCTTTTAAATATAGACATGCATTATCCCGTAAAAGCTGTTCTTCTAGTGCTTTTTGATTTTGAGTATTCGAAAAGGAAGTAATGAGAGACTCGATCCCTATTTTTTTTCAAAGATAAGTTCATTTTTCCTCTTTTCAATTCATATCAAAAGATTTTGAACCTTTTATTAAACTTTATTTTTAGCTCGGTTTTTACATGGTTGATAACTCCGCATAAAACCTTTTTTGTTCCCGGTTTGAATTTGTTATTTTCGTTCCTATGTATATCATCTTCGACACCGAGACTACCGGACTTCCAAAGCGCTGGAAAGCACCACTAACTGATTCTGAGAACTGGCCGAGATGTATCCAAATCGCTTGGCAAGTTCATGCCGATAGTGGCGAACTGCTGTCCCATGAAGATTATTTGATTCAACCCGACGGTTATACGGTTCCATATGATGCTGAGCAAATTCATGGAATTTCTACAGCTCTTGCCGAACAGCAAG
This sequence comes from Candidatus Arcticimaribacter sp., assembly GCA_003023645.1. Classification (GTDB taxonomy): domain Bacteria; phylum Bacteroidota; class Bacteroidia; order Flavobacteriales; family Flavobacteriaceae; genus Arcticimaribacter. Next base: position 30,825 of record PXYQ01000005.1, read on the forward strand.
GACGACCGCTTGCTGAAGTGCTTGCTCTTTTTTCTGCAGCTCTGGAGCAAGCTGATTATGTGGGAGGGCACAACGTTACTTTCGATCTGAATATTATGGGAGCCGAGTTTTTACGCTTGGGTGATCATAATCCGCTAGAACAAGCACAGGTGATTGATACCTGTACTGAAGAAACTGCACAACTATGCCAATTACCCGGAGGAAGAGGAGGTAAGTTTAAATTACCAACCCTGACGGAGTTATACATACATTTATTTGGTACAGGTTTTGGAGAAGCTCATAATGCTACTGCAGATGTAGAAGCAACGACCCGTTGTTTTTTAGAATTACTTAGAAAAGGACAGCTACATCCTCCCGTATTGGAAGGTAAAAGCGAACAGCTTCGAGTGCTTCAAGAAGCTCAAACGAGTACGATTGAAGGGATTGGTCTCAAGCATGTGAATTTAAAAAAGGCTTCACAAAAACTAGTTCAAAAGCAAGAGTCAGAACCGATAAAACCTATTTCCACAAGCCTTTCTGCTGAACTTGACGCTGCGCCCTTTGTGCATCTGCATAACCATTCGCAATTTTCGGTACTTCAGGCGACATCAAAAATGAGTCAAATGGTTTCTGTTGCTGCAGAAAATCAGATGCCAGCTATCGCAATTACGGACCACGCCAATTTGATGGGTGCTTTTCATTTCATTAAAGCGGTAGGAAATCACAATAAAGATGCAGTAGAAGAAGCACAAATAAAGCCTATTGTTGGCTGTGAATTTTATGTTTGCGAAGATCACAAGGACAAAACTAGAAGAGACGATGGTTATCAAGTTGTCTTTTTGGCTAAGAATAAAAAAGGATATCACAACCTAGCCAAGATGAGCTCCATTGCTTATGTTGAAGGCTTTTACTATGTCCCGAGAATTGATCGTGCGGTTGTAGAAATGTATAAAGATGACCTGATTGTTCTGACAGGGAACCTCTATGGCGAGGTGCCGTCTAAAATATTAAACCTGGGTAACCGTCAGGCAGAGGAGGCTCTTCAGTGGTGGCACGACATGTTTGGAGCGGATCTCTATGTAGAGCTTATGCGACATGGTCAGGAAGATGAAAAGCGAGTGAACGAAGTGCTTATTCCTTTAGCAAAGCAATATAAAATCCCTTTGATTGCATCGAACAACACCTATTATGCAACCAAAGAAGAAGCCAACGCACACGATATTTTACTTTGCCTAAAAGAAGGCGAAAAACAAGCGACACCTATTGGTCGTGGTCGTGGTTTTCGTTTTGGGTTTCCAAATCAAGAATATTACATTAAGTCGACTGAGGAGATGAAAACCTTGTTTAAGGATTTGCCTGAGGCGATTTTGAATATAGAAGCATTAATCGATAAAATAGAATCTTTTGAGTTGGCCAGAGAAGTGCTGCTTCCAAAGTTTGGTATTCCAGAAGAATACCTAGTTTCTGATGATCCTGACGGAAAATTAGGAGAAAACAATTTCCTCCGATACTTAACGTACGAAGGAGCCAAAAAACGATACGGTACATTAACCGATGAAATCAAAGAGCGAATCGATTTTGAGTTGAGTGTAATTGCTAATACCGGTTATCCAGGATATTTCTTGATCGTTCAAGATCTAATTGCTGCTGCTCGTGAGATGGGTGTTTCGGTGGGCCCAGGAAGGGGTTCAGCTGCGGGTTCTGTGGTTGCCTATTGTTTAAAAATAACCAACATCGATCCGATTAAGTACAACTTGCTTTTTGAGCGTTTCTTGAATCCGGATCGTGTGAGTATGCCCGATATTGATATTGACTTTGACGATGAGGGTCGGGGTAAGGTGATGGACTATGTGATTGATAAGTACGGATCGAATCAGGTGGCTCAAATCATAACCTACGGAACCATGGCAGCGAAGTCTTCGATTCGAGATACCGCTCGAGTTTTGGATTTGGCATTGAATGAAGCCGATCGGATTTCAAAATTATTACCCAACATTAAGTTATCCAAGATTTTTGGACTCCCAGAAAAAGAGCTAAAAAAATTACTGCGAGCAGATGAGTTCATTAAAGTAAAAGAGTTTTTGGCACTCGCCGAAGAGTCCAGTTTGTCTGGCGAAACCATTCAGCAAGCTAAAGTTTTGGAGGGCTCACTTCGGAATACAGGAACCCATGCTTGTGGGGTGATCATTACTCCAGATGACATCACCAAATTCGTTCCGGTGGCTACTGCAAAAGATTCTGACTTATTTGTAACGCAGTTTGACAATTCAGTAGTTGAAGATGCTGGCCTGTTGAAAATGGATTTCTTGGGATTAAAGACATTAACTCTAATTAAGGATACGGTCAATTTGGTGCAATACAAGCACAACATCACGCTGGATCCAGATACTTTTCCTTTAGATGATGTAAAAACCTATGAGCTTTTTCAACGTGGCGATACGGTTGGAATTTTTCAATATGAATCTGCTGGGATGCAGAAATATTTGAAAGACTTAAAACCCACAGTCTTTGCCGATCTCATTGCGATGAATGCCTTGTATCGACCGGGGCCTTTGGAATATATTCCGAGTTTTGTTGATCGTAAAAACGGAAAAGAAGAAATCTCCTATGACTTAGACGATATGGAAGAGTACCTCCAAGAAACCTATGGAATTACAGTATACCAAGAGCAGGTGATGTTACTTTCACAGAAACTTGCAGGCTTTACCAAGGGTGAAGCAGATGTCTTGCGGAAGGCGATGGGTAAAAAAATACATGCCTTACTTGCCAAGCTAAAACCTCAGTTTATTGAAGGTGGAAAAGCCAATGGACATGATCCCGAAAAATTAGAGAAAATTTGGAAAGATTGGGAAGCCTTTGCTTCGTATGCTTTTAATAAATCACACTCTACTTGTTACGCATGGATTGGATACCAAACTGCTTATTTAAAGGCGCATTATCCTGCTGAATATATGGCAGCGGTATTGTCAAACAATATGAACGACATCAAGCAGGTAACTTTCTTTATGGAAGAATGCCGTCGCATGGGATTGAATGTCCTCGGCCCTGATGTAAACGAGTCCTTTTATAAGTTTACTGTTAACGATCAGCAGGCCATTCGTTTTGGAATGGGAGCGATCAAAGGAGTAGGGCGTGGAGCAGTAGAAACCATAATCGAACATCGAAAAGATGCACGCTATACCTCTGTTTTTGATTTGACAAAACGAATTGATTTGCGTGCTGCAAATAAAAAAGCAATCGAAAACTTAACGCTGGCTGGAGGGTTGGATTCTTTTGGGAGTTACCACCGGGCACAATATTTTAATCCCGATGGTGATGGGGTTCTTTTCTTGGAGAAAGCCATCCGATACGGAGCAAAACACCAAGAGAATCTGAATTCATCTCAGACCAATCTTTTTGGAGATGATAGTCAGGAACAGATCCAAGAGATTCAAATTCCAGAATGTGAATCTTGGGGAACCTTAGAATTGTTAAAAAAAGAAAAAGCAGTAGTTGGCATTTATATATCTGCACATCCGCTGGACGATTTCAAACGCGAGATGAAGTATTTCTCTTCGGCAACTTTTGATATTTTGAGTGACCTAGATCCTTTGGTTAATCGTGATTTGAGTTTTGGAGGGATCATCAATGATGTTGAACACTTGGTAACCAAAACAGGAAAAGGTTGGGGTAAGTTTACGATTGAAGATTTTTCAGACCAGTATGAGTTTAAAATCTTTGGAGAAGATTATTTGAAATTCAGGCATTTTATATTACCGAATAACTTTGTACGTCTTCGCCTTCGGGTGGTAGAGGGGTGGCGTAATCGAGAAACGGGTCAATTGGGACCAGCTCGAATTCAGTTTAACAATTTCGAAATGCTCCACGACACCCTCAAGACCAACGTCAAGAAAATCACCTTGATGTTCGAGGTGAAACAGCTCAATGAATCTAAGATACAAGACCTCAAGACGCTGATGAGTCCGTACAAGGGAGACAAGGGGCTTTATATGGATGTTTTCGACACGGAAGAGAAGATTAAATTGACACTCCCCAGTAGAAAGCAACGTGTTGAGGTGTCCAATGAATTATTGTTGGCTCTAGAAGAACGGAATATTCACTATCGACTCAATTAAAACAAATCGAGTTTGATGATTTAAGTATAAGAAAATCAGATACGAACACAGGCGGTAGATTAAAAAAAAAGATACATTTGTAAAAAATAAAATATCATTATTATGGCTATAGAAATAACTGACGCAAACTTTGAAGAAATTGTTTTAAAATCTACACAACCCGTACTCGTTGACTTTTGGGCAGCTTGGTGTGGTCCTTGTCGTATGGTTGGTCCTATCATTGAAGAAGTAAGTACTGATTTTGATGGAAGAGCTGTTGTAGGAAAACTTGATGTAGATACCAATCAAGAATTTGCTGCAAAATACGGAGTTCGTAACATACCTACAGTTTTGGTCTTTAAAGACGGTGAAATTGTGGATCGTAAAGTAGGAGTTTCTCCTAAAACAGCTTATGCAGAAGCACTTGAGGCTTTAATGTAATCACCCGCATAAAGTTTTTAGTTTTTTAGCGGTTTTTTATTTGAGTTAAAGAAAAATGCAATGTATATTTGCAATCGTTAAAAGAGGTCTGGTAGTTCAGCTGGTTAGAATACCTGCCTGTCACGCAGGGGGTCGCGGGTTCGAGTCCCGTCCAGACCGCTCTAAAACACTAAAAGTCCTAGCATCTGCTAGGGCTTTTTTTTATTGTCTAATATTGAAATTATTCAAATGATTTGGAATTTGAAAGCAAACAACAAAAGAATATTACAGAAATGGGGCCTGGGCTTTATAGTCCTTTTCTATTCGATGTGTTTATGGAAACGCTAGTACTCCCGTTGATCGATTTAGACAAGAGCCCAAAGAACGATCTGCATCTTCAAGGATGGGAGTTTTTGTGTTTTCTTGTGGTTACTGTTTGGTTATCGTTTTTTAAACAAGAGGTCTAAAAACAGAAACTCTTGAATTTCGATTAGAATCGATACTTGGCAAAGAGTTCAAATCCAGTTCTGGATATGTTGCTATTACCACCCACTCCAAAGTCGGTAGCATAGCCTATGTCGATTCCCATTTTCAGTTTAAGCATGATCATTACGTAAGCATAATCGATACTTT
>PXYQ01000006.1:0-34249 GCA_003023645.1 Candidatus Arcticimaribacter sp.
TCTTGATTCCACTCCAAAAGAAGATCAAACCAGTCGTCATTCCTATACCAGCTAATCCGAAACCATAATGATAACCATATTTTAAAGCTAACCAACCGCATAATAAGGGAGCAATCCATCCACCGATATTAATCCCCATATAGAAAATAGTGAATCCAGAGTCTTTTCTAACGTCACCTTCTTCATACAAAGCGCCAACAAAAGTTGAAATATTGGGTTTAAAAAAACCATTCCCAACAATAATAAAAGCCAATGCTAAAAAGAAAGCAATATCATGCTCTATAGCTAAAACAAAATGGCCGATAGACATTAAAATTCCGCCTAAAAAAATGGAAGAACGCATTCCTAATATCTTGTCAGATACTTGGCCTCCAATAACCGTACTCGCATAAACCAACGAACCGTAAGACGCATAAACAGCAGCAGTTGCATAATCTCTATTGGATAAGGATTTGAATATTTCTTCCACCATGTAAAGAGTAAGTAATGCCCGCATTCCGTAGAAGCTAAATCGCTCCCAAAGCTCAGCAAAGAAGAGATAGGCTAAGCCCTTCGGGTGTCCTAGAAAAGCGGTATCATTATTTTGTTTAGCTTGTGTATGTTCTGACATAATCGATTATAGTTTATTGAGTATAAAGTTAGTCATCTTATTATAAAGATGAAGTCGTGTATTTCCACCATAAATTCCATGATTTTTATCAGGATAAATCATTAATTCAAATGGCTTATTGGCCTGAACCAAAGCTTCTGCCATGCGCATGGTGTTTTGTAAATGCACATTATCGTCTCCAGATCCGTGTATTAATAAATAATCTCCTTTTAACAACTCAGGGTAATTGAATGGAGAATTAAGGTCATAGCCTTCCGGGTTTTCTTGAGGAGTTTGCATAAAGCGTTCTGTGTATATGGTGTCATAAAAACGCCAGCTGGTTACAGGTGCAACAGCAATAGCTAGAGAGAAAACATCATTGCCTTTTAGAATACAATTTGTAGACATATGTCCTCCATAACTCCATCCCCAAATACCGATTCGTTCTGCATCTATAAAAGGTTTTTGTCCAAGCTTTCGTGCAACTTCAATCTGATCTAAGGTCTCAAAGTGAACCAATTGTTTGTAGGTTACTTTTTTAAATGCAGTTCCCTTGAATCCGGTTCCTCGACCATCTACACAAGCAACAATATACCCTTTTTGAACAAGACTTTGATGCCAAAAATCATTGGTGTCATTCCATGAATTGGCTACTTTTTGTGAACCTGGACCTGAGTATTGATACATCAGGAGGGGATATTTTTTATTGGGATCAAAGTCTTTCGGCTTTATCATCCACATATTGAGTTCATTTCCATTGATCTCAATTGTTGAAAATTCTTTAGTTGAAAGTGAATAGTTTGACAACTTATTCTTCAGATCTGCATTGTCTTCAATCGGGCGGATAATTTTACCCGTTGCAGTTGATCTCAAATTATATTGGGTTGGTGTATTACTATCTTCAAAAGTATGAATGTAGTATTTATAGTCAGCGCTAAAAGCAACACCGTTTGTTCCGTTTTCGGGACTTAAAGCCCTTTTTCTTGATCCATTTAGCTTTACAGAATATACTGCTCGTTCTGTGCTTCCTGGTTCAACAGAGGCGTAATAAACTTCTTTTGTTTTTTCTTGAACACCAAAGAAACGTGTTACTTCCCAATTTCCTTGTGTAAGTTGCTTTTTGAGTGTTCCATCCGCTTTATAATGATAGAGGTGGTTATACCCATCGCGTTCACTCGTCCAAAGAAAACTTTCATCTTTCAAGAATTTTAAATTATCATGAACATCAACATAGGTGTTTTCACGCTCCTCCAAAATCACTTGAGCAGTTCGTTGTTGAATATCATAACTCCAAAGTTGTAAATGGTTTTGATGGCGGTTGATGGTCTGAACCATTAATTTATTTTTATTTGGGCTGAATTTGATTCGTGGAATGTAATAAGGCTTTTCATCTCCTAACAAAATTGAAGTCACATTTTTATCTGCTAGAGAATATAAATACAATCCAACAACTGAATTGGTTTCACCAGCTTTGGGATATTTGAACGTATAAGGGAATGGATATAAATTATCGCCAATTACATCCATAGAATAGGTGGGAACCAATGTCTCGTCGAATTGCATAAAAGCCAGTGCGGATCCGTCAGCATTCCAATCAAATGCACGAACAAAACCAAATTCTTCTTCATACACCCAATCCGACAATCCGTTGATGATATGCTCGCTTCCATCCGAAGTAATTTGTTCGATGGAGTTTGCTCCTAGATCTTTTACATAGAGGTTACGTTCAAAAACAAAAGCAACCTTAGAACCATCTGGAGAAAATTTGGGCTCCTGTATCTTAGATCCAAACAACAAAGAGGTTTTATTGGTTGTTCTATCGTAAACAAAATACTTTGCACGTTTAGACCTTCTGTAAATCGGTTCGGTTTCAGATTCCAATAACAACTTCTTTTCATCTTTAGAAAAACTATACGAAGTGAAAAAAGGAACTAACGCGCTTGTTGCAGAATTAACAATCTCTTCGGTTACATTAGCAGTGGCATAGTCGTAAGCAACTACTTTTGAGGTTCGGGTTCTTCGATCTACTTCCAATACGGTATACTGACTCACTGTGGTCAAAGGGTGAATTTCTTCTAATCGCTCAGATGAAAATTCAAAATTCCAAATCTCTTCGTTTGTAATTTCTTTAGTTTGTGCAACCAGTGCAAATGGAAACACTAGGACTAGGGCTAATCGTACTAATTTCATTGTAGGTGTGTTTTAAAAAATTTATGGTAACCCAAAGTAGTGAATTTGAACTGACCACTAAAATAAAGTTGTGAAATATTCTTTCGCGAAAAATGTATCTTTGTACGTACTAAAATAATTGCATGTCAAAAAATATTGCCGGGTTTTCAAGAAAAACTAAAGAAGAAAAAATTGAATGGCTCATTACTACTTACTTTGGTGGCAATAAAGATGCAAAGCAAACACTCGTTTCTTATTGGAATTCAGATGATAAACTACAACAGCTTCATGACGAATTTATTGAAAACACAGTCTCTAATTTTTATTTACCCTTAGGCGTAGCTCCGAACTTCATTATCAACCAAAAGGAATACACTATTCCAATGGTTATCGAAGAGAGTTCTGTTATTGCCGCAGCTGCAAAAGCAGCGAAATACTGGGGAATACGCGGAGGGTTTCGAACTACTGTATTAGGGCAAGAAAAAATTGGGCAAGTACATTTTATGTACACAGGAGCTCCTGAAAAATTATTTTCTTTTTTCAAATCAATTGAAGCACAGTTCCATCAAGATACGGCAAGTATTACCAAAAACATGAATGCGCGTGGGGGTGGGATTTCATCCCTTACTTTAGTCGACAAAACCATCGAACTCGATAATTATTACCAAATCCATGTGCGTTTCAATACGGTAGACTCAATGGGTGCGAATTTCATAAATTCTTGTTTAGAGCAATTTGCCAAAACTTTAGTTCGTGAAGCAGCAACACATGTTGATCTGAAAGGAGAAGAACCGATAGAAATTGTAATGAGCATCTTATCGAACTATGTTCCGAACTGTTTAGTAAGAGCTGAAGTTCGTTGTACAATCGATGCTTTGGAGCCAGAAGAAGGGCTGACTAAGCGAGAATTTGCAGAGAAATTTGTCCGCGCTGTTGAAATTGCACGTATTGAGCCACATAGAGCTGTGACGCATAATAAGGGAATCATGAACGGTGTTGATGCCGTAGTTCTAGCAACCGGAAATGACTTTAGAGCCGTAGAAGCTGGCATTCATGCATACGCATCAAGATCGGGGCAATACAGGAGTTTGAGTACAGCCACAATCACAGAAGATGAATTTTGTTTTGCACTTGAAATTCCATTAGCAGTTGGTACCGTTGGTGGATTGACAAACTTACACCCTCTTGTAAAATGGTCTATGCAATTACTAGGAAATCCAAAAGCTTCTGAATTAATGGAACTAATTGCTGTTGCTGGACTTGCTCAAAACTTTGGAGCATTGCGCTCTTTAGTTACCTCGGGAATTCAAAAAGGGCATATGAAAATGCACTTACTCAATATACTGAATCAACTCAACGCTGATCCATCACAAAAAGAAGCAGCAGTTGACCATTTCAAGACTACAGCTGTTAGCTTTAGCGCAGTAACCGAATTTTTAAAAGCTTCGAATGCTTAAATTTTATAGTCCCGGAAAATTATTGATCACTGCGGAATACCTTGTACTTAGTGGTGCTAAAGCTTTTGCACTTCCAACTCAAAAAGGGCAACACATGCAGGTTACGCCTCTAGAAACTCCTGTACTTAAATGGAGAAGTTACACCCACACCCAAGAAGTTTGGATGGATGTAACCCTATCACTTGACACTTTTGACTGCCTAGTGGACAATAAAACTCCTTTGTCTCTGATCAAAAAATTACAAGACATTTTAAAATGCGTTCGATCACTTCAGCCAACATTTTGTTCTACGGGTTTTGAAGTTCAAACAAACTTAGATTTTGACCGTAGCTGGGGATTGGGCTCCTCCTCTACTTTTATAAACAACATAGCACAGTGGGCACAAGTAAACCCTTACGAACTGCTCGACAAGACCTTTGGAGGGAGTGGCTATGATGTTGCCGTAGCTGAAGCTAAACAAGCCATATTCTTTACACGGAATCAATATACTCCTCTGGTTGAACTCTTGTCTTACAATCCATCTTTCAAAGATCAACTCTACTTTGTGCATTTGAATGAGAAGCAAGACAGTCAACAAGAAGTTGCTGCCTATAATAAACGCACCAAGCCGTCGAATAAGCAGATTGAATCAATCAATGAGCTTACGTCATCACTCCTAAAAACAAGTACATTGACGCGCTTTAATGAATTGATTGTTACACACGAAAAAATAATTGGCTCATTGCTTCAGCAAACTCCAATTAAAGAGCGTTTATTTCCTGATTTTAATGGGGCAATAAAAAGCTTAGGAGCTTGGGGTGGAGATTTTATTTTAGCTACAGGGGATTCTTGCCCAACTTATTTTAAAGAAAAGGGGTATGCTACAGTAATTCGATACGATGAAATGATTGCATAAAAAAAGCCTCTGTAAACAGAAGCTTTTTTAAAATAATATATTTTCTTCTTAGTAGTATAAAGAACGATTATCTGTAATCGTTGCAGAAGACTCTAATGCATCAAGAACTAAACGAGCTACTTTTTCGCGTTCCAACTGTGCTAGAGTACTCGCAAAAGAAGAATAATCTTCTAAATCTTCAACTACGTTCTTAGCAGTTACTTGAAGCATATAAACTCCCTTGTTACCAATGATCAAATCAGAAGTATCATTAGCTTCCATCGCAAAGGCAGCACCAACCACGTAAGGTTCGTTACCTGCACCTACAAGGGTAGCGCTTTTTTGATTTACTGATAATGCAGAAACTACTTCAACGCTGTTTGCAGCAGCTAAATCTTCGAGTGATGTATTCGCTTTATTTGCTTTAACAAGCATGGCAGCTTTCTTCTTGTTTCTTATAATTTGACTAACCTCAGCACGAACTTCTTCTACAGTTGCTAATCCTTTATCTTTCTTACTCTTGAGCTTCACTATAGCATATCCACCATAAGAAAGACTAAAACGTTTTACATCTCCAACAGATGCATCTTCCCCAAAAGCCCATTGAACAATTGAACGTTGATTTGGTAGTCCAGGTAGATTTTCGTCTAAAGCATCAATAGAATTTACCGTACGTAAATTGTAGTTCTCTGCCGTTGCTAAAGCCGCAAAGTCTTGTTTTGCAGAACCCATTTCAAATTGTGTTGCAGCTTGAAAAATTCCATTAGAAGTTTTCTCTGAAGGAACAATTTTTTGACTCACCGTAGCCAAAAGAACAAGATCTTGTTTGTCTGTTACTTTAACAACATGGAAACCATATTCTGTTTCTACTAATCCAACAGAGCCGATTCGAGCTTTTTTAGCGTAATCGAAAAACTCTTGAGTAATTCCACCTTCTTGAAAAAATCCTAAATCACCCGCAGATGTTTTGGTTGGACCGTCAGAAAATTTCAATGCAAGAACTTCAACTTGACTAGGATCTCTTCTAGACTGTCTAAGATAATTGTTCGCTAATCTTTTAGCTTCTTCTTTCGTTCTTGTGATATCTGTAGAAGCACCTGTTGCTCCTTGGAAAGCAACAACAATATTGGATGCGCGTATTGAACCGTTTTTCTTACGATCTAATAAACGTGAAATTTGATAGGAGTCGATGTCTTTGTAAGGTCCAAAAACAGCATCTTTTTCTAAGCCGTATAAGATGTCACCAAATTCTCTTGGTAACCTTCCTTTTGGTAAATAGAGTGAATCAAATCCTTTTTCAGAATATTTATCGACAAACTCTTGAACGTTTGTAGTTGACTTCAACCCTTGAATGGTATCCGTAAGCTTCGATACTTCGTTGTATTCAATTCGATCTTCTACTAAGGACTCTAAGTTGTTTCTAAGAAGTGCTTGGTCTTCTTCGGTAGCAGTTTCTAAAAAGGCTACATACTCAATTGCACGACTTGCTTTTGTTTCGTATGAAGAAGCATTGTCCTTGATGTATGCTTTTATTTCTGAATCTGAAACAGAAACTAACGTATCGTTAATGCTTGAAAATGGAATTTGAACATAGTTCAAATCAAGGTTGTCATTTTCTAGGTGAAATAATATCTGAGCTTCTTTATTTGTAATCCCAGTACTAGACTTAATTAAATCAAAGTAAATTGATTCTCTAGCAGAAGAAATAATACCTGCTTCTTGTGATTTCCATTGCTCATAACCTTGAGGATTTTGATCTCTCATTTGTAGAATGAAATCAGCAAATAAACCAAAGTCAAAAAAACCAGCTTCGTTAATAAAACGAGCATCTGTTATAATGGATTCTGTAGAAGAAACTACTTGTTCAATTTGTTCTTTACCTGCATCGATACCCAAGGTATTCAACTCAGCTTCAAAAAGAGTGCTTTGAACGTATTGATTCCAAACAGCATTTACCGCCTGAATGGTTGAATATCCGTATTGACGTTCAGTTTGATCAACAAGAAATCTAAAGTTTTCAATTTTAATCTCTTCTTCATTAACAATTCCAATGGGATCAGAGGGTCCCGTTTCACCTGCTCCATTTCCGAATACTCCCGAAATAATAAAAGCAAATAATGCAAGTCCTATGATTAGAATTAGAAAGAACGACTTTTGTCTGATTTTACCTAATATGGCCATCGTATGGGTATTTAAATTTTTATTAGTTGCGAAAATACAATTTCCTAAGCAATAATAAAAGGGAATAAAATTATATAATGCAGCTTCCTCTCGAGTTGTGGTATACTATGCTAAGATTCTTTTACTCTTAGATGGATTCGCTCTATTTTAGTAGAGGAAACTTCAAGGATTTTAAACTCATATTGGGCTAAAGAAAACACATCGCCTTGTTGTGGGATTTCTTCTGTAAGATGAACAATTAAGCCACCTAAGGTTTCGTAAAACTCTTCTTCTGGGAAGGAAAAGCCATAGGTAGTATTTAAATAATCAACCTCTAAACGGGCAGAAAACTCAAATTCAGTATCGCTAACTTTTAGTTCGTAATGATCCACTTGATCGTGTTCATCTTCAATTTCACCAAACAATTCTTCAACAATATCCTCTACCGTTATAATGCCTGAGGTTCCCCCATACTCGTCGAGCACAACGGCTAAGCTTTTACGCTTGCGTGTAAGGCGGTTCAGTACTTCATTTATTGGAAGCGGCTCATGAATGAATTCTACAGGTAGCAGTATGCTTCTTATTGATGTGGGTTTTTTCAGTAGTTCAAAGGCATGAACATAGCCCAAAATGTCATCAACAGAATTTTGATATACTGGGATTTTAGATAAACCGGTAGTCATAAATAACTCCTTTAACTCTTGGATGTCTTTATCTATGTCAAGTGCAACCAACTCAGCTCTAGGTACCATAACCTCACGAGCTTTCAAATCTGAGAACTCCAACGCGTTTTGAAAAATCTGAATTTCAGAATCCAGTTTTTCTTTGTCTGTTACTGACTCTACCTGTTTCTCAATATAATCGCCTAGTTCCCCTTTTGAAAAGGAAATTTCTGCCACCTCAGCTGAGGTTTTAAAAAACAATCGAAGAAGTCCGTCCGTGATTTTTATTACAAAAAAAGTAATGGGATAGAAAATATAATAAAAAGCTGCTGCTGGAATAATGAAGAACTTAATTAATTTATTGGCATAGAGTTGGAAAAAAACTTTTGGAAGAAATTCCGCTGTCAACAATATAATTACGGTCGAAATAAGGGTTTGATAAAAAAGAATACTGATGGATAAGTTAGCTCCGTTTGCCTCAGGGTATATGAGACTAATAATCCTATCTCCCATGAAAATCCCATAAACGACCAAGGAAATATTGTTTCCAACCAACATGGCAGCAATAAACTTAGAAGGCGTTTCGGTGATGCGGGTTAAAATTCGTGCAACGATATTGCCCTGATTTTTTTCGATCTCAAGAAAAATTCTATCCGAAGAAATAAAGGCTATTTCCATACCCGAAAAGAAAGCAGAAAGCATCAGGCAAATAATAATTACAAAGTCAGTGACAACCATCTAGGATTTTCTACGTTCAAACTTCTTCCTATAGTTACGTCGGAACAAAAACATGAAAATTGATAGAGCAGAAAACCCAATGAACAAATACGCTTTATCGCGTTGTATATCCCAAAGTGTGATCACTTCAAAAAGAGATACTACAGCTATGACGATGTATAAGAATTCTGATATTTTATGGAATTTCATTCGAATGTTATTTGTGTTACTCAGCAGCCGCTTCTTCTTTTACAGCTACAGTACCGGTTAATTTACCTGTCTGAAATTTAGTGAATTCTTTATTGGTATCCAATCGGTTTGCGAGCACATTGTATTCGGGCCCAACAAAACGAAACTCTTTTTCAGTGAAAATCCAATCGTTATTTGCGTCCCAATAAAGCTGTTCTGTATTCAGAACAGAACCATCACTTGAAGTGAGACTAACATTTCCTACCAAATCAATGATTGAAGTCCCGTTATATAATGTACCAAAATCAGCCAATACAATATTTTCATTCATCAGTTCATCTAAAAAAGTAACTTTTAGTCCTTCAGGAAATTCAGAGTACTGAAGTGGTAGGTTAGAATAGTCTAGGTAAACCGGTGCTTCTAGAATGGCTTTTACACGTGTAGAATCGGTATATACCATGCGTATATTATAGCCTGTGCCAACAGGTTCTTTTTTCTGAGCGTCAGTAAGGACAGGTTTATCAACCGACAAATCACAAGAACAAAAAAGGGCTGTCGCAAGAACGACAACCCTTAGTTTATATTTTAATAGATAGTTTAGCATTTAGAGATTCGGTACAGTGACACTTCCTCTGATCCAACAATCAAATTTAATTGTAGTCCCCGCATTCCCTTCTGTAAAGATATCTGTTTTAGAAGGTGCTCTTCCCTCATAACTCAATGCAGTTTTATTTGCATTTTTCTTTAGGGATGCATCTACTTTTCCAGCTTTTCTAGCAGTTTTTGCTGCTAACCAGTATACTGCTCTTTTCTCGAATTGAGTGTTTCCACAATCGTTTGCAGAACTTGCATACAAACCTGCAATCATCAAATGAGCTTTTCCTAGGGAAGGCTGATATCCTAAAGCTTTATTTGCATAACTTCTAGCAGTTGACTTCCGGCCTCTTGCTTTGAATTCTAAAGCAATTTTATATAAAGTCTTGGCCTTTTTGTAAGGATCAGTTTCCAATGAAATAGATTCTTCGTAATAACGTAAAGCTTCACTGCTGTTTCCTCTCTTATCATTTAGTATTCCAAGATAGTAAGCCGAGTTAGCCGATGGAGCCAAAGCGTGAAGTGCTTCAACAATTGTTACAAACAAAGGATCATCTGAACATTCTTTGCTTTTCATACGTCCAGCAGCTCTATTCAACCAAACTGCATCGTTTTTATTTTCCTCAAAATTACGCGTATACAAAGGAATCAAGTTTTCACAAGTCGATTCTTTTGAAATAATAGCATCAAGGTTTGAAAGAAAAATACCAATGGCTTTTGAATTGGTATCATATTTCTTTCTATTCTTTAAATCCTTAGTTGTTAACGGAGATCCGCTTTCTTCTTTATTCAAAATCACATCCAAATTTTTGGCCAACTTGGTTCCTTCAAGTTCAAATTTCTCTGAAACCTCTTCGTATTTGTTGAATAGTTTTTCTGGCGTTACTCCTGCTGCACCTGCTTTATATAGATCATACATTGTCTTGAAGTAGTTGTACAAACCTTTTGGATTGGTAAAACTATTAATGTCCTTAGTGTATGCGTCATCAAAAGTCGCGTAAACCTCAGCAGTAGTTCCCAATTTATAATCCATCATGGTTTGTGCCTTGCTTGCCAAAATACTACCGATCATGTTTTTTCCTTTTCTAGAAGGGAAATTCGCAATCCATTGATCGTATAACTTCATTAAATCTTGAGCTTCAGCATCTTTCGCTGCGCCTTCGGCATCTTTAAGTCTACTTTTCAGAATGCGCTCACCATAAGTATAGATTGCTCTGTTGAGTTTTGGACATTCTGCTCGAACTGCATTCCATGGCTCATATGCTGCATCGTAGTTCTTAACCTTTGCAGATTCAGCAAAGATGGATAGGTTCTGATTACAAGTTTCGCTCGTTTGAGCACTAACGAAGCTTGTGCTAAGAATGAAAGTAAATACTAAGAAATTTGTTAGAGTTCTCATTTGATATAAATAAATTAATTAAATTTTCTTTTGATGAACCAGATATCGTTTAGTGATAAACCAACGATTAGGTTCCAGTAGGATTCTTGGATTAGGCCATTGTCTTGACTTCCGCGTTTTCCAAATTCTATACCAATATTTGCATTGGAATATCCTGCCATCGGCAAACTAACTCCAAAAGATATGCCAGTTTCTTTAAGCGGCTGATCGTTAAACAAAACCCCTGTATCTTCAAAGCGCATTCCTGCCCGATATACAATTCGTTTCCAATAACTTGTTATAGAACTATAGTCTGGCAAATAGAATCCACCAAAGGAAAGGCGTGATCCATTAGCATACGTTATGTTGTCTAAGGAAATAAAGTTATTAACATAGTCAGCTGAGTTACGCTGAGAATACTGTCCACCAACAAACCATTTTTTTTCTTTGGTAATTCCAAGTCCAAATGAATATTGATCACCCAAGGATATTGAAGTCTCTTTTAAATTTCTCGCTGCTAGGTCTACGTTTTCAAAATCCCCAAGATCCTGTGTTGTAACCGAGCGTGTAAAGTATACACTTTCGTTTGTTGCTGTCAAACTATTTTCAGGCACATAATATGCCATTGCATCAAGTCGAACCTTAGATGTAAGTGGGATTTTTAATTGTGTTGCAAAACGGTAATTAAAACCAACTAGAGAAGACGTTTTAGTGAAAAAAGTTCCAAAATCTATATTTTGTTCTTGTCTCGATGACTCGTTTGTGATTTTACCAAAGTTGTAGTTTGCACTCACTCCAAAGTTTAAGAATTCAAAAACCTTAAAACCTATACTTATAAAGGTTTGGTTCAAACCTCCATAACCCTCATTTCGGTTAACCACATTATTGATATCCTCGCTGTCAAAAACTGATTGTAAACGATAACCGACTGAAGTAGCTGGTAAAATTCCAAAACCAAAAGTGAATTTCTTTGTTGGAATTGCAACCACTAAATAATCGATTGAGGCAGATGTTACCGACTCGTTTGAGGCATTTGAAGATAATTTGGTGGATTTGTAGTTTAGACCAAGACTATAGGTTACTAGTTTTAAGTCTCCAAGGCTGGCAGGGTTATTTATGTTTGCGTGAAGCGAATCCGATACAATATCAAGTCCTCCCATATGTCTGTTAATTGCATTTCCTTTAAATGCAATTTCACCCAATCCACCAATAGAATAGGGAGAAGACGTATTACTTTGGGCAAAAATATACGGTGATACAGTAAGGAATATTATGAGATATATGTATTTCAAAGTTGTTTTTTGTTGAGTTCTAAGATATAATCCAAACCGGTTACCAAAAAATTCGGATGGGCAAATATGGTGTTTTTTAATCGTTTTGACAACTGCTTACTGTCTCCACCTGTTAAAATTATTGTTAAATCATGATATTTTTGTTTGAAATGATCTATTTGCCCTTGAATTTCATAAAAAACGCCATTAAATACCCCAGCCTGAATTGAAGATTGTGTATCCACACCAAAAGATCTTTCTATGGATTCATGAGCAATGAGTGGTAATTTGCCAGTAAACTCTTTCAAGCTTTTGTATCGCATAGTGTAGCCAGGGGAAATCAATCCACCAACATAGGTGTTTTCTTGTGTTAAAATATCATACGTAATACAAGTACCTACATCGATGACCAAAACATTTTGTTTTGGGTAGGTTTTTGCAGCTGCAGCCATAAGTCCCATTCGATCTACCCCAAGAGTTTTTGGTGTTTTGTAAGTATTAGTAAAGGGAAAACGCAGAGTGCTTGCGGTTTTGAAAATATTTTTCGACTCAAAAATCTTATTCAAGAAGTCCCAATCCAAGCCTCGAACATCGCAAATAAGAACAGAATTAATCTGTGGGTATTCTTCATGTATCACTTTAAAATCTTGATATACAGCATCCACATGTTGTATTAGGATGAGTTGACCCTCTTCAAAGACAGCAAGCTTTACTGCAGTATTACCTGCGTCAATAATCAAATTCATAGTTGAAATTCGTTTCTGCTAAATTAAACATAATGAAATTTAGATAAAATGTTTTGTAGAGAATTAAAAAGGACACTATATTTGCACCCATCCAAAAGGTACCTTAGCTCAGTTGGTAGAGCAATGGACTGAAAATCCATGTGTCCCTGGTTCGATTCCTGGAGGTACCACAAAAACCCTTGATAATCTTATGATTATCAAGGGTTTTTTGATTTTATATAAAATCTAAAACTCAATATTTAATTTTTTTTTACTCGTTCATCTGAAAGTAAAATCATTTATCTTTAGTTAAAATAAACACTATATATGAAACTGAATTTAATTTTATTTTTCTTTAGCACCATAATAACACTGAGCTGGGCACAATCACCTGATTTATCAAAGTATAACGAGGAGATTAAAAAAGTTGAGGACACCGTCAAATACTTTGAGGTCGAAAAAATCAACGATCAATTTTATATGTTGATCGGAGGCGGAGGTAATGTTGGGATTTTTGTTTCTGACAAAAACGTCATCATGGTTGACAATAAATATGAAATTATAGAAGAGGTGCTTATGTCTTCTCTAAGAGAAATTAGCTCGAATCCGATAAAGTACATCATAAACACTCATTACCATCATGACCATTCAGATGGAAATAGAGCTTTCGGAAAAATGGGAATCCCAATAATTTCTCATGAAAATGCAAAAGCTAGAATGCAAAAAGTAACAGAACTGTACGGAGGTATTTATGACTTTATAGATGGTTTTGTTCAAGATCAATATCCAACAGAGGCACTTCCTATAATTACATACAGCAGTAAACTTACTCTCTCAGAAGGTAGTGAAGATATTGAAATGTATAACTTTGGATCTGGACATACAGACGGTGACTCCATAATATATTTTAAAAACGCAAACATCATACACACTGGTGATGCTTTCGTTCGGTATGGCTATCCTTATGTGGATTTAAACAACGGAGGCTCGATCAAAGGAATTATCGAGATGTTGGGGTCTATTGCATCACTCGCAGATGACCAGACAGTTATTATGCCCGGGCATGGAAACTTGAGTTCCAAACAAGACGTGCTTGACTTAAGAAATTCGCTAATGAACCTCTACCAAAAAACAGTTCTTGGTTTAGAAAAGGGACTAAGCTACCAAGAAATCGCAGATTCAGTTGATGAAACTTTAGCAGCTGATCCTATGATGCCAGAGGCTGAACTAACTAAATTGAATTACATTAAGTCAATTGAATTAGAGTTGAAAAAGTAAAGTTTATGATGTTATAACTACTCTTTAAAATCAATTAACGGATCGACAGGAGGTTTTTCCAGAATCTGCTCTTCTAGTTGCTCTACATTTCTAAGTTTCGAGAGCATCATTCTAGAACGTGTTGTTACGAGGTTTTCAATTTCGTTATTCGCCTCATTCAGTTTTTTCTGTGCTTTCTCTAGAACACCGCCAAAGGTTGTAAATTCTTTTTTAACAGACGAAAGCACATTCCACACCTCACTACTTCGTTTTTGTATTGCAAGTGTTTTAAAGCCCATTTGTAAACTATTGAGCATGGCTGCCAAAGTAGTAGGTCCGGTAATTACAATTTTATAATCGCGCTGTAAGGTTGTTATTAAATCTGGTTGACGCACCACTTCTGCAAACAAGCCTTCGACTGGTAAAAACATAATTCCAAAATCCGTGGTATTCGGCGGATCGATGTATTTACTTGAGATATCTTTAGCGAAGCGCTTAACCGATTGCACTAGTGCTTTTATTGAGGCATCGATTGCAACGGTATCTCCTGCGTCATATGCAGTTTGAAGACGGATATAATCTTCTTGTGGAAACTTGGCATCAATGGGTAGGTAAACTGCCGAATCATTGGCATCTTTCCCTGGAAGTTTGATTGCAAACTCAACAAGAGCGTCCGAACCTTTTTTAGTTTTGACATTTGAATCGTATTGCTCTGGAGATAAAATTTGCTCTAAAATATTACCCAATTGTATTTCACCTAAAATCCCACGGGTCTTCACGTTACTCAACACCTTTTTCAAGTCCCCTACTCCCGAAGCTAAATGCTGCATTTCTCCTAATCCTTTTTGCACCTGAAGCAATTGTTGCGTTACAATCTCAAACGATTTTCCTAGACGTTCTTCGAGGGTTTTATGAAGTTTTTCGTCGACCGTTTCTCGCATTTTCTCTAAGCGAATCTCTGTAGTTTTTACCAACTCTTCTTGTGTCAAGTTCATCTGATCAAACTTCTGACGTTGCAAGTCGTTAAACTCTTTAACGTTTTTAGAAAATGTGTCTTGAAACTCTTTAAGGTTGACTTTCAATTCTCCTCGATTTTCTTTTGCAGTAGTATTTAAGGTTTCATTTAACGAAACCAACTTGAGTTCCATTTTCTCTGTCAAGCGTTCCAAACCTTGGGTTAGCTCTTGTCGGTTGTCTTTTAAACTCTTAGAAAATTCTTCTCGGTTTATTATAAATTCGTTTCGAATACTGTTCTGAAGAATTTCGTTCATTTCAGAAGGTGCTTGTTGTCCTGGTTTCTTCAGTATTAAATACAACACTCCTAAAAGAGAACCCAACGCAGCAACAGCAGTTAAAATAAGCATATAAAAAATTTATTGAAAATTAATGAATTATTTCGTTAGCGGAAACAATTGAGAAAACTACTTATTAACCTCAGGGATAAAAAGTGTTTAAAATAAAAAAAGCCCTCCAAGTAATTGGAAAGCTTCTCACTGGTTTTCTACAAACCTCTTGCACTTTCGTGCAAGCAACACAACATCTTTTCTCTGAAGTAGAGTGTAATTTCTTTTCAAAGATACATCTTTCCTTGGAATTTTAATTCCAAAAAAAATTATTCATAAACTATTGTTATCATTCTTGCAACACAGGCTGGTTTTCGCACGCCTTTAATCTCGATGGTTACCTTCCAAACAATCTTGAGGCTATTAAATTTTTGATCTTCAGCACTTTCTATATGAACTAGGCCACGCAAAAAAGAACCTTCTACTACTGGATGTGGAAAACGAACTTCTTCTAATCCGTAATTATAGCCCATTTTGAGGGAAGAAACTACAAGAGCATCGTTTAAAAATTTTGGGATTAAAGCTATCGACAAAAACCCATGGGCTATGGTAGACTTGTAGGGCGATTCAAGTTTTGCGCGTTCTTGATCGACATGGATCCATTGATAATCTTTTGTCGCAGCTGCAAAGTGATCGATCATTTTTTGTTCGACCTGCAGCCATGGAGTTGGCTCCAGTGTGGTTCCGAGTAGGGTTTTAAATTCGGTAAAATCTTTTAAGATCATTGGGATTCTTGTTTAGGATTTTGATTTTAGGGTATTATTTGGTCATTCAAATTGTTTGAATATGAGATCGTTCATAATGTTGGCATGCATCTCTATGTTTTCGTCGGTAAATGGTGAGATCCCGTATTCGGCTTCTAAAGTTTGTGCAAGAACAAAAAAACTACTGGTTGCTCCAAACATTATGCTCACAAAATTAGCAACAGGTATGGCTTTAAATTCTTCTAAATCTTTACTTTCTGTTATGGGTTTGTGACTGAACCAGACAACGGGCATTAGCAAGTGCTGACTGACGAAATCGTATCGCCAAGATTTTCTCCCCATTTCCTGAAGCAAGATTTTATACATCGAAGGAAATTTCGCCATCAAATGTAAATATTGTCTAGTAAAGGCCTTTAATAATGCAATTCCACTTAAATCACTGTGCTCTTTTTGAACCTCCTCATAACGCAGCATAATCTTTGCCGACAAATGAATGATGGACTGCTTCCAAAGATCTTCTTTGTTTTCAAAATGGTAACTAATCAATGGCGTGGTAACACCGACCATAGACGCAACTTCTTTGAGTTGAGCTCCCTCGTACCCATGATCTGAAAAAACCACTAAAGCTGCTTCCAATAGCACAGTAGTATCTAGCTTTTCAGAAGCTACTGGTCTACCTCTTTTTCTTTTAACGTTCAAACTACTCATAAAGAAATAATTGCATCTTATTTTTAAAAAACATTGGGAATATGAAAATAATGAAATTTATTTGAAATTAAATTGAAATTAAATAAAATTTTCATCATTTTTGTATCATATACTATTTTAGTATTATTTACAATACCGTGCAAATTACTAGAAGTTAACAGAAAAAGAAACTTATTAAAGAAAATATATGAAGATCTTAGTTTGTATAAGCAATGTTCCCGATACCACATCGAAAATAAATTTTGTGGATTCGAATACAAAATTTGACACCCAAGGGGTACAATTCATCATCAATCCAAATGATGAGTTTGGTCTAACTCGCGCCGTGTGGTTACAACAAAAACAGCAAGCCGAAGTAACCGTTTTGACAGTTGGTGATGCTAGTTGCGAACCTACACTGCGAAAATGTCTTGCTATTGGTGCAGACAAAGCAATTCGTGTTGATGCAGATCCGACGGATGGTTATTTTGTAGCCAAACAAATCGCAGCAGTTTGCGAAAAAGAATCGTATGACCTTATAATTGCTGGAAGAGAATCTATTGACCACAATGGTGCAATGGTTCCTGGTTTAGTTGCAGGGATGTTAGATTATGAATACATCACCAATTGTATTTCTTTAGAAATAGAAAACGATCAAGCAACAGCAGCTCGTGAAATCGATGGTGGAAAAGAAATTGTAACCAGTGGTTTTCCTCTAGTAATTGGAGCTCAAAAAGGATTGGTTGAAGAGTCTGACCTTATTATACCTAACATGAGAGGTATTATGCAGGCTCGTAAAAAACCTCTTGAGGTTATGGCTGCTTCAGATGCAGTTGCTACTTCAACTGTTATTTCTTTCGACAAACCAGCTCCAAAAGGAGAAGTTAAATTGATTGACGCAGACGATATAGATACTTTAATCGATTTACTTCACAACGAAGCAAAAGTTATATAACTCTTTTAAAAACGAAATTATGGCAGTAGTAATATACACAGAAACGGAAAATGGAAGTTTTAAAAAAGTAGCTTTCGAAATTGCATCATACGGAAAAGCACTAGCAGATCAAACCGGTCAAAAACTTGTTGCAGTCACCTTTAATCAAGAAGACGGAAGTGGCCTAGGCGCATATGGAGTTGATGAAGTAGTCAACATAACTGGAGCTTTCGCCTCTAGTTTTTCTGCAAAAAAATACGCAGCAGCACTTGCTCAAGTTGCTTCTGAAAAAGGAGCATCTTTAGTAGTTGTAAGTTCAAGTGCAAACAGCAAATATTTAGCTCCTTTATTGGCGGTTAAATTATCAGCAGCATATACATCCAATGTAGTTGCTCTTCCTGAAAGCACCGAACCACTTACACTCAAAAGAACCTGTTATACCAGTAAAGCTTTAAGTGTTGTAAGCTCAAACCAACCGATTAATATCATTGGGTTATCTAGTAATGCTTTTGGAATTATTGAAACACAAAGTTCTCCTTCACAAAGTAGTGTTGCCGCTGAAGAAGCATCAAGTTCTATGCAAGTTTCTGCAGTCGAAAAAGTAACTGGCGTAATAACCATAGCCGATGCAGACATCGTTGTGTCGGGTGGTCGTGGACTTAAAGGCCCCGAAAACTGGCATTTGATTGAAGATCTTGCAGCTACACTAGGAGCAGCAACTGCATGTTCCAAGCCTGTTTCAGATATGGGATGGAGACCGCACAGCGAACACGTTGGTCAGACTGGAAAACCAGTAGCATCTAATCTATATATCGCAATTGGAGTTTCTGGTGCGATTCAGCATTTGGCTGGCATCAATTCATCTAAAGTAAAAGTAGTAATCAACATTGACCCGGAGGCACCTTTTTTCAAAGCTGCTGATTACGGTATTGTTGGAGATGCATTTGAAGTACTTCCAAAGTTAATTGAAAAACTAAAAGCCTTTAAGGCAGCCTAAATTTCAATCAATACATACTCTTAAAAGGCGCTCATCGAGCGCCTTTTTTATTGTTTTAAAACAGAAATCAACATCAGATCAATCACTTTGTTATTTTGAATGAAAATGGTTTTCATCATAGCATGAATAACCTTTTGAAACAATAAAATACGAAGCACTTATTTTCAAAAAAAGAAGCATAAACAATTAATACTATTTTTATCTTTAGCCTCCCATTTCAATGCAATCATAAAATTAACATTAAACGAAAGCGTTGCTAGATACAGGTGCTCAAAAAAAACATATTGCTTCTTGGACACTAATGCTGTGGATCAATTTACTTGTCGGTCAGGCAATTGATCCACCTGTATTGAACGCCGAAGGAGATCAAGCATATTGTGCATTGTCCGAACAAAATATCGTCACTGAATTTTCCATTGAGAACAATAGTGGCAGTGCAGTCACAGCTGTTTACATTCAAATCTCTTTGGGCTATGTGCAAGGAGAAGATATTTTACGGCTAACTGGAACACACAACATAAGCAGCAATTGGAGTCCAGCTGAAGCAAAACTGACACTTAAAAGCAATACATCTGAAGTCGATTACAACAATCTCGTAAGCGCAGTTCAAGATGTTATTTTTTATAGCAGCAACCCCAACCCTAGTCAGGATAAGTATTTTTCTATAACAATTGGAAGCGCAAATTACCTCCCCTCTACTCAACATTATTATGAATTTGTTCCTAGCTTGGGTATAACGTGGTCGGCAGCTAAGCTTGCAGCAGAGAACAAAAATTATTTTGGAATCCAAGGATACTTGGCTACAATCTTGTCACAAGATGAGTCTAATATTTCTGGAAAATTGACCAATGGCGTCGGTTGGATTGGCGGATCGGATCAAGAAGTAGAAGGAACTTGGAAGTGGGTAACTGGGCCAGAAGCGGGTACTGTTTTTTGGACCGGTCTTTCGAATGGAAGTTCGCCTAATTATGCAAACTGGAATAATAGCGAGCCTAACAATCTAGGAAACGAAGACTATGCTCACATCACAGACCCTTCAGTTGGACCTGCAGGGTCTTGGAATGATTTAGGAAACGCTGCGCAGAGTTCCGGAGCTTATCAAGCCAAAGGCTATGTTGTAGAATATGGAGGCAGTACTGGAGATCCTGAACTCAATATTTCTGCGAGTACTCGTCTTGTAATGCCTCGAATCATTAGTGTTGAAGATTCCGAAGCGTGCTTCGGCGCTTCACAAACCCTAACTGTGAGTGCTACAGTTAGCGACATCAATTGGTACGACAGCGAAACAGCTAGCAATGTTCTATTTACTGGAACAACGTTTTCCATACAGCCTAGCAACACCACAACCTACTGGATCGATCTCATCCCTTCTGACTGTACAAATGAAATTCGAACTCCAATAACTGCTACGGTGCATCAATTTCCAGTAATTATCAATCGAAATCTTATCATAGAACAATGTGATAATGACAATTTGAATGATGGAAGAACGCTTTTTAATCTCAATGCTTTTGGGGCACTAATTTCTCAAAATCACAGCAATGAAACATTTGAATTTTATACGAACTCAAACTATGATATTACTTCTTTAATTCCGAACCCAACAGCCTACAGAAATGCTGCTTTTGAAGAGGTGTTTTTTGTTAAAATAAACAACGCTTTCGACTGTTCAGAAACTTCATCGCTAACCATAAAAGTAGGTGCTAGTCTTATCGATTCGAGTTTTTTCATTCCTTATGAAGTTTGTGAAACAGAAATAAAATCGCTCGATCCAGGGATTGAATATTGGAGTCGAGATACTTTTTTAACATTAGAAAAAGAGCTTGTTAATTCGAATTCAAAGTTTAGTTTACAAAGCATATTAATTACTTTTTACTCCAATAAAGATGATGCCGAACTTCGGCAAAATGGAATCAGCCTAGAGAATGAAACCGATGCATATGTCATGGAGACTCCCTACCTACAGGAGATATGGGCTCGTGTTGACAATCTAGATCTCAATACGATTTCTTGTCTTGGAATTCAAAAAGTTGCAAGTCTAAAAGTAAACAAGCTACCTGAGTTCGAGCGCTTGGATTCAAACAGCATTGTATGCTTAAATCTTGATCCGATCACACTAGAGGTTGCATCTTCAGATAATCGAACGTATCGCTACAGTTGGACTAAAGACGGCATAGATTTCCCCTTAAACATTGCAGGAGTAGATACACAGATTCTTGTTTATGAAGGAGGCATCTATGAAGTAACCGCTGAAACAACAGACGGAACAAATTGCTCAAAAAAGACAAGCATGGAATTGATTTCATCGGAGATAGCAACCCTAACACAAGATGACCTAACGGTAATTGACTTAGAGGGCGATACGGGTTCTGTGAAAATCACTATGACTAATTTAGGAGTTGGTGTATATGAATTTGCTATTGATGATCCGTTTGGTCCATACCAAGACGCTCCCTATTTCGACAACTTACTCCCCGGAATTCATATGGTATACATACAGGATAAGAACGGCTGTGGGATAGCCGGAATAGAAGTGTCGATTCTTGGGCACATGAAATTTTTTAGTCCAAATGGTGATGGAATCAATGATTTTTGGAAGATACTCGGCGTTAGCGAAAATTTTCAGCCCAACAGTCGTGTTTATGTTTATGATCGAAATGGAAAACTGCTTGTTGATTTGGATCCCCTAGAGGTTGGTTGGGATGGTACCTATAACGGATTTCAGCTACCACAAGACGATTATTGGTTTAGGGTATTTTTTGACAATGGAAAGGAACGTATTGGACACTTTAGCTTATTAAGACCAGAATGATGAAGGAAATGCTAAAAAAATCCTTTCTCGTGGTTTTAGTCTTTGGTCAATTTATTGTCTTAAGCGCTCAAGGTTTTGTACCCATATTCAACGAATATTTAGCGGAAAATCTATATATGGTTCATCCGGCTATGGTTGGAGTTAACCTTAAAAATGCTCGAATCAATCTCGGAAGTCGGCAGCAATGGTTTAATGTTCCTAATGCTCCAGGTACTAATCTACTTACACTAGAATACAAAGCGACAAAAAACGTAACGATGGGCTTACAACTCATCAAGGATCACAACGGCTATCATTCTAAAAACTCCAACTACCTCACCTTCGGCTACCGAATTTATTTGAATGATGCCATTTGGAATACCCGACGTTCATTCCCGACTAAAAACGACAACATAAAAGAACTCTCCTTTGGAATTAACATCGGATCCATCAACTACAGCATCGATCAAAGGAGTTTTGATGCCCGAATTCCTGACCCACTACTGAATGCCAACTCAAGTGGAACACGTTACCTTACAATTGATGCAGGAGCTGCTTACGTATCTACTCATTTATCTGCTCAGGTTTCAGTCAAAAACATCAACACGAACGATGCACAAGGAAACACTACAGATGGGGATGCAAACATAAATCTGTCAAAATTCAAGCATTACTTGGCTTCACTTCAGTATGAAATCTACTTCAATAACGGCTGGAATTTAGAACCTTCTTTTTTAATTCAATTTTTAGAAAAAACAGAAGAGAGCAGTTTGGATTTGAATCTAAAAATATATCGGTTGGTTAAGAAGGGTAGGATCTGGCTTGGAGCCTCTTATCGACAAAATTTCATTGAAATAGACACCCCTTCTGAAACTAAAACTCCAAAGCAAAACTATACTCACTTTACTCCTGTTTTTGGAATGAATTATGGTCGTTATTTATTCTCCTATCATTACACTTCCAACCTTGGAACTTTAAACCTAGGCACTTCAGGCCTCCACTATTTCTCACTTGGAATAACCCTCTTTTGATTTAAAGATAATCTGTTTATACGTTAATTTAAACCGTAAGATTGACATTAAATTCTGATGGGCTAACACCAGTTTCTTTTTTAAAATTTTTGAAAAAAGTAATCCTCGAGTTAAAATTACATTCCTGCGCTAAGGATTCAATTGTTTTGTGTTCAAGATAACCGGCTTTGATGAGCCGTTTAGACTTTAAAACTTTAATTAAGTTGATGTAATCGTTTCCTCTATACAAACAATGGTAATTAAATAAATAGATTAAATGTGATTTCGGAACAGCCAATTGAGAAGACAAGAAATCGATAGTAAAACTGTTCTCTTTTATCAGCTGATCGTTGCTTTGTAGTTTTATAAGCTTATAAATAAGGTCAGAAAAGGTGTCGATCATAGCCGTTTGAATATACAGGTGCTTTTGATCAACTTGTCGAATGGTTTTGAATTTCCAAAATTCTGAATTAGACTCTTCCACCACAATATTTCTTAAAAGTATTATTTTTCCGTAAAGTATTATCGGATTCAAAAAAATATAAAAGAACAAGAAAAACCAAACCAGCGAAGCTATGACGTAAAAATCAATCAGCCATTCGCGAGTGTCAAGTCCATAGTAAGCCTTAAGCACGAAAGCGGAAGCATAAATAACAGTAAAAGCGATCAATAAAACATAAACCCAACGTTTAATGATTTCATCCTTTGAATGTGAATCTTTATTAGATTTAATAATTTCTCGAAACGTTAAAAATAAATAAACCCCTATAACAGTAAAAGCAAAAAATGAATTCTGTTGATGTGATGTCTCAAAGAACAAAGTGCTGAAAAAAGTATATGTAACAGGCAAAATAAAATGGGTTAAATCCTTTTTAAAGTTGATTTTTTTAGTCAAAAGCGTACGCGAATATAAAAACATACAAGGTACTAATGACACAGAAAAAATTGCTGGGTAATTATCCAACAAGGTTAAATCAAGACTATTAAATGATATGTAAAAGATGAAAGCGCGATGAGAAATCTGCTGCACTATGATCAAAATCAGATACACATTTACTCTAATATTTGTTCTACCAGAAAACAACATGATGAATATCAAAAGAGATCCAAGTAGGATATTAGAAACAAACAAAAGGCTCGTGATCATGTTTCAAATATACGAAAAATGTTTTAAATACTATATATAAATATAGTAAGTAATTATTTTGGTTCATTCTGATGTTTCTAAATGCAGAAAATCGTTTCGTATTCTGTTAAGACTAGATTTAATGACCTCAAATTAAGTAATTTTGAGTGTAATAACCATATTTTAGGTAGTGATTCATAGAATCAATATTTTAACTTCAAAAGTTCTACTTCCAATTATTCATAACAGCTTACTATGAATTTAAAGATTCTTCAATTAATATTATTAACTATATTTTGGGCAAACTTTGCTGTTTCTCAAACAATAACCGTAACTAATTTAAACCCTTCAGGGTCTGGTTCACTCGAAAATGCAATAAATCAATATTCCAGTTCAGGAGGTACAATAGTATTTGCAAGTAATTTAAGCGGAACGATTACAATTTCATCTGGATTTACTAACATAACATCAAATCTGACAATCACAGGTAACGGTAAAACCAATACCATAATCAGCGGTGGAGGAAGCTCCTCTAGAATGTTTAGCATAAGTGGTAACGGTAATCTTACACTAAACTCAATGACTCTAAAAAATAATGGAAATCCCGGAAGTAATGCGGGATCTATTTTTTATTTAAATAATGTTAATGGTGGTATTACCACGAATGATGTTTTAATAACAGAGTGTTCCAATACCATTTCCTTCATCTCAAATAAAGGAACACTTAACGTCAATAATTCTCAAATTGACAATAATGCAGGAAACTATCTTTTTAGATCTGATTGGGGAAATACACCCGAAGGATGTCCAATAAACGAATCTGTATTTGCCAACAAAACTATAATTCAGAATTCTGACATCACCAATAATTCTGGTGTTGTTTTCTGGACGGAACGATTCGTTAAAATTGATAATTGTAATATTGCAAATAACAGCAGTAACATTTTCGCCTATTTTAGAGGAGTTAATGTCTATAAAGTTTTAGGTTCTAACATTGAGAACACCGGAGGGTTTAGCTTTTCTAGTTGGATTCAATCAAATACAGGTGGATGGGGAAACAAGATATTGTGTTCAGATCATTTTTCATTTGATGGGAATACTTTTGTGAACAGTGGTAATATTACTATTCCGGTGAACTATGGGCCATCTTTTACGGTTGGTAATAATTCTTTTGACCGTACAATATCAAACTATCTTTCATACGATTCTTCCAGCCCACCAACATTGTCCTCAAATAGTTTAGCGTCACCTCCATCTGACATCTCATTATCTTCGACTTCAGTCGATGAAAATATTTCAATAGGTACTACAATCGGCGGTTTAACAACTACCGACGCTGGTAGCGGAGATTCACACACCTATTCACTCGTTTCGGGGACAGGAGATACCGATAATGCAAGCTTCTCCATCAGCGGAGCCAATCTATTAACCAATACTGCTCTGGATTATGAAACCAAAAGCAGTTACAGCTTACGAGTGCAAACATCCGATGGAACGGATTCGTATCAAGAAGCTTTTACCATTACCATTAACGATCTAAATGAAGCGCCTACAGACATCGGATTTGCTGGTACTTCAAGCCTTGAATATCTTGTTGTTGGAGGAGGAGGTGCCGGTGGAAAAGGTAATTCAAATGAAGGTGGCGGTGGCGGTGGTGCTGGTGGTTACTTAACGGGAACCATTACTTCAATCTTTGGTGAAACATTCGCCGTTACAGTAGCAGCTGGTGGAACAGGAGTTAATTCTACAAGTAGTCCAGGAGGCAATGGTGGAAATAGTTCTCTAGCAGGTCAAAATATTACTACTGTCACTGCTCTTGGCGGGGGCGGCGGTGGAGCTTGTAGTTCCGCAACAGGTTCTAATGGGGCTTCTGGAGGGGGAGGTTCAGGATGTAGTACAGATAGACCTGGAGGTTCAGGAACCACAGGACAAGGAAATAATGGAGGAACAGGACGATGGGTAAGTCGCTCACCCGGAAATGGTAATGGTGGCGGTGGTGGTGGTTCATCGTCTGCTGGAACGAACGGCGCTATTAGAAATGCCGGTACCATTGGTGGAGGAGGCGCGGGTACCTCAAACGACATAAGTGGCTCGACTACAATTTATACTGCTGGAGGAAATGGAGGACCTGGAAGAGCATATGGAAATTATAATCCACCTAATCAGACAGGCAACTCAGGTAACGGTGGAATTGGTGGAACAAACTATTCTGGAGGAAATGGTGCAAATGGAACAGTCGTCATAAGATATAGTGGAAACCAAATAGCTACCGGTGGTACTGTTATCCAAAGTGGTGGATACACCATTCACTCTTTTACCCAGATTGAAAATTCATCAATTGTATTTCAAAGCGGTTCCGCATCTTCTTCCTCCTCTTCTATCGATGAGGGTGTAAGCATAGGCACATTGGTGGGTAGTTTGCTTGCGACAGATGAAGACGATTCCACAAACACGTTCACACTAGTTAGCGGAGATGGAGACACGCATAATGAATTATTTAGTATATCCAATTCTAACCTTTTGGTAAACGGTTTGATTGATTATGAACAAACACAGGTGCTGGATATTCGAGTACAAGTTACAGATGGACAGTTTACTTA
This sequence comes from Candidatus Arcticimaribacter sp., assembly GCA_003023645.1. Classification (GTDB taxonomy): domain Bacteria; phylum Bacteroidota; class Bacteroidia; order Flavobacteriales; family Flavobacteriaceae; genus Arcticimaribacter. The sequence continues at coordinate 26,235 of PXYQ01000006.1, forward strand.
TGACAAAGCACTGACCATTAACGTTAACGATGTAAACGAAGCTCTCACTGATATTGCCATAACTGCTTCCTCTGTTGATGAAAACCTTGCTTCAGCAACCACTGTTGGGGGATTGACCACTACAGATGGCGATAATGGAGACAGCTTTACCTATACCCTAGTTGATGGTGTGGGTTCTGATGATAATGCAAGTTTCTCCATCAGCGGAGCCAATCTATTAACCAATACTGTTCTGGATTATGAAACCAAAAGCAGTTACAACATCCGTGTGCAAACATCCGATGGAACAGATTCGTATCAAAAAGCTTTTACCATTACTGTTAACGATGTAAACGAAGCACCTACTGATATCGACCTATCCGCAACTGATGTTGATGAAAACCTTACCTCAGGAACCACTGTAGGGGGATTGACCACTACAGATGGCGATAATGGAGACAGCTTTACCTATACCCTAGTTTCGGGAACAGGAGATACCGATAATGCAAGTTTCTCCATCAGCGGAGCCAATCTATTAACCAATACTGCTCTGGACTATGAAACCAAAAGCAGTTACAACATCCGTGTGCAAACATCCGATGGAACGGATTCGTATCAAGAAGCTTTTACCATTAATGTTAATGACCTTACAGAATCCTCGATTACTCAGGTGGCATCAAACAACCCCAATGGTACATACAGAATTGGTGAAACCATTGATATTCAAATAACATTTAATAATGCCGTTACCGTAAGTGGTTCTCCTCGATTGCTCTTAGAAACTGGAGACTCAGATTCTTATGCAACCTATTTTTCAGGCACTGGCTCTACAGTTTTGATCTTTCGTTATACGGTGAATGAAGATGATCTGAGTGGTGATTTGGATTATGCTTCTACTTCTGCTTTAGAATTAAACGGTGGAACTATTGTCAGTTCAAGTAATACAGCTGCTGCCCTTAGTCTTCCTTCAATTGGAAGCAATAAGCGAATTAAAAAAATTGTAATTACTGAAAATTCTGGAGGACATCAAACCTTAAAAGCCATCCACATGATTGTTGCTCCTGACGGAGGATCGGTAATTGATGTAGCAACCACTAGTTTAGCAGGAGCTTCCACTACAGATACTCATCATCAAAATAATTTTGGTGACGATCGACTGGTAATTAATCTACTTCAAAATAAAACGAATAATAAAAACTACACTTTTAACTCACCCGCTACAGCAGAAATAACCTTCAATCAAAGTTATAGTATTAATGATTTACATGAATTTACTTTTTATGGGTGGGCTCAATATAGTGGAGGCTATTATGGACGAATTGCTAATTTTAATTTTAGCTTTAAAGATGATGATGGAACAGAGGTTTATAGTTTTACCTCACCTTCAACCTATCTAAACGGTTCTAGCCAGTTAGTAGTTCATCGTTTAATTGGTGAAAAAGGGGCCTCAGATGGTTCGATTTGGCAGGATGATATTAACGGACACTTTAGTTCAGCTGGTTATGGTAGTGGATGGTATATAAACAACCATACACTTCCTTCACATGGCGGAGGATCATCCCTTGCGAGTGTCAAAAATATTGTGATTGATGGTATTCTAGCACCCACAATAACACAAACCCAAATTGCTTTGGACAACAGCTCTGTTTCCCTAAGCTTTTCTGAGGCAGTATTCAATACCAATAGTGGAAGTGGAAGTTTACAAGCAAATGATTTTACCTTATCTCTTTCTGGAGGAAATGCAACATTATCTTCAACAACTCCTTCAAGCATTAGTATTGATGGAACGACTGCAACACTTGGTTTAGCTCTATCTGGAACACCAAATGGAAAAGAACTACTAACCGTTACTCCGGCAGTAAATTCTATTTATGATAGTGGTGGAACGGCAGCAGAACCCATACAAAACAATAATACAAGCCATCTGATTCCGAATATTGTTACCACTAATTTGGTTCTTTTTCTTGATGCAGCGAACAATAGTTCCTATTCTGGATCTGGGAATAATTGGTATGACTTATCTGGAAATAACAATCATGGGGTCATTGACGGTTCAAGTTATAGTGCTGTCGGTGGAGGAAGTATAAGTTTTGATGGAACCAACGACCAGGTTATCATTCAAGACAACAACACCCTTGATTTCTCTAGTGAAATTACCATATCCTACGTCCTTGAACCCAATTGGGGTGATTGGAGCCCTTTTATAAGTAAAGGAGGAGAGACAAACAATCGTAATTTTAGTACTTGGGTGGGAAGTGACAAAGGAATTGATATCGATAATCGCTCATCGGGATCCATTATAAAACCCACGTACACTGCATCTTCTGAAATGGCCAATGGAAGATTATCTGTAGTAACTGTCGCTATTGAAAATTCTACAGGAATACTCAGAACCTACGTAAACGGAATACTAAGGAACAGCCAATCGGGCACACTGGGATCACCAAATTCAGGATTACTTTATATAGGAAGCCATGGTGATGAAAATTTTGGGAGTGGGAAAATAAACAAACTACTACTCTATAATCAAGCATTGACAAATGACCAAGTCTATCAGAATTACCTTGCGATCACCAATACGCCTCAAATCACAGTTGCCAGTATAACTTCTGACAATAGTTTGGCATCCCTAACTTTTGATCAGGTTACTTTCAACACAGATGCAGGAAGTGGGTCTTTACAAGCATCTGATTTCACCCTATCACTTTCTGGAGGAAACGCTACGTTATCGTCTGCAACTCCATCGAGTATTAGTATTAGTGAAAACACAATTGAATTGGGTCTTTCTCTTTCTGGAGTTGTAGATGGAAATGAAGTTTTAACAATTTCTCCTGTTGCTCATGCTGTTTTTAATACTTATGGATTTGCGGCTACTTCAGCTCAAAGCAACAATACAGTAAATTTGATTTTCACAAATAGTGTACCTACGGACATTGCTTTATCTTCTTCTTCTATAAGTGAAAATGTTGTCACAGGTACAACCATTGGAGCCTTATCATCAACCGATGCAGATACTGGAGACATACATACCTATAGCCTGATTTCTGGAACTGGTGATACAGACAACGGAAGTTTTACGGTGAGTGGTACGAACCTACTCACTGCTACAGCCCTAGATTTTGAGGTTAAAAGCAGCTATGCGATAAGGCTAGAAACCTCAGACGGATCTGCTACCTATTCTAAAGCACTTACCATTACTGTTAACGATGTAAACGAAGCGCCTACTGATATCGTCCTATCCGCAACTGCTGTTGATGAAAACCTTACTTCAGGAACTGTTGTAGGGGGATTGACCACTACCGATGTTGATGGTGGTGACACCTTCACCTATACCCTTGTTGGTGGTGGGAGTGACAATGATCGTTTCTCCATTAGTGGTGCTAACTTAGTCACCGGAGCTGGGTTTGATTTTGAGACTAAAAACAGCTACAGTGTCGTAATTCAAACATCCGATGGGTCTGCTACCTATTCTAAAACACTTACCATTACTGTTAACGATGTAAACGAAGCGCCTACTGATATCGACCTATCCGCAACTGCTGTTGATGAAAACCTTACTTCAGGAACTGTTGTTGGGGGATTAACCACTACCGATGTTGATAGTGGAGACACCTTCACCTATACCCTAGTTGATGGTGTGGGTTCTGATGATAATGCAAGTTTCTCTATCAGCGGAGGTTCAGAGGTATCATATGCCCTTGACTTTGATGGATCAAACGATCATGTTACAACAAGTATTGATGCCGATAGGAATGTAATGCCCTCCACAACATGGTCGGGGTGGATTAAGCCGACAGGAACAAGTGGTTGGCAAGTGATTTTTGGTATGGAAGATGGCGGTTGGGATCGGATGTTAATTATTGAGTCTGGAAGCCTTCAGCTTTCTATGGGGCAGACTGGTGGTAGATGGCAGACTGGTGTAAATGTATTGCCTAATGTTTGGCAACATGTAGTTGCTGTATATGACAATGGTTCGATGCGAATGTATTTCAACGGAACTGAATACAGTACAGGAAATGACGAGGGCAATCATTCTTCAGCCGGAATGTTTACAATTGGAGGAAACCAAACACACTCTCCCCATAATTACTTCAGAGGACTTATTGATGAAGTAGCCGTTTGGGACGAGGCTCTGAACGCATCAGAAATATCGACTTTATACAACACAGGAAGCGGTTTAGATGCTTCATCTAATTCAGGTAATTATACTTCTTCTTCAAACCTTGTTGGTTACTTTAAAATGAATGAAGGTTCTGGAACAACAATTACGGATTCAAGTGGAAGTGGAAATTCAGTTACACTAACCAATATGGATGCCTCCTCAGATTGGGTTACAGGAACTATTGCTCCAACTTCACAAAATCAAGGGAGTGGTACCGATTTACTTACCGATGCTGTTTTTGATTATGAAACCAAAAGCAGTTACAATATTCGTGTGCAAACATCCGATGGGATGAGTTCTTACGAAGAAGCCTTTACCATTAGCGTGAATGATGTAAATGATGTACCTACCGATATTGACTTATCTACTTCCTCTGTAAACGAAAATGTTGCTACTGGAACTACTGTAGGGGGATTAACCACTACCGATGCCGATAATGGAGATACATTTACCTATACTTTGGTCGCTGGAACGGGTGCTACCGACAATGCAAACTTCTCTATCAGTGGAGCCAACCTACTCACTGCCGCAGCTTTGGACTTTGAAACCAAAAACAGCTACAGCATTCGTGTACAAACATCCGATGGGACGGATTCGTATCAAGAAGTCTTTACCATTAGCGTGGATGATGTAAACGAAGCACCTACTAACATAGAGATTTCGGGCGGTACAGCAGGTAGTAGTCAAATGATTTCAAGTGGGCTTATCGTACATTTAGACGCATCGAATGCTGCTTCTACAGCAACACCAAACAGTAGTTGGATCGATCTGTCTGGTAACGATAATCATGGTGATATCATGAACGGGGTCAGCTTTGAAAACAATAACTTTAAAACCTCGAATGCTTCTGGACGGAGCGGTGTGCGTGTTGGACCACTACCAACGATCTTGAAAAACAACCATTCTTTCACTGTAGTGGTTAAAGTAACACCTCAATCTACCTCTGGAAATATTTTAGGCCTTTCTAGCAGTTCTGATCATGGTGGATGGAATGCACCCGTAATTCCAAGTGCAAATTCTAAGATTTTCCCAGGACTTCACAACGCACATGGGCAATTTCAACGCCCTTTTGTCATTGGAACCACTTATGAATACGTATACAGCTTCAATCACACCAATAATGAACATAAGTTTTATGAAAATGGTGAACTTGTAAATACAAGAACAGTCGGATTCGGTGCAGCTAACTCCTCTGGTTACCTATTTCTTGGAGATGACAACCCCGGATGTTGTGGCAATTATGAGGGAGTTCATTCAGCAGACTTTGCAGGAGATTATGAGCGTTTACTAGTCTATGATCAAGCCTTAACCGATCAAGAAATTACTGGACTTTACCAATCAGGCCCTTCAGGAATAGAAGAAAACAGTGTGAATGGTACACTCATTACCACCCTATCGGCAACCGATCAAGACACCAACAATACCTACACCTATAGTCTTGTTGATGGCGCTGGGAATCTTGGCCGTGACAATGCTAGTGTAACGGTTTCTGGGACACAAATCCTAGTCAATGGACCCATTGATTACGAAACAACTCCTTTTTTACTGATCAACGTTCAGGTCAATGACGGTACAAATACCTTAACCTCTTCTTTTACCCTTACCGTATTGGATGTAAACGACAATGCGCCTACCGCAATGGCACTTTCAACCACCACTCTTGTTGAGGATTTGGTTTCTGGTTCAACCATAGCATCCCTTGCATCGGTTGATGCGGATACGGCTAGCTTAAACACCTTTAGTTATAGCCTAATTGATGGGGACGGATCCAACGACAACTCCAATAATCGCTTTACAATCAGCGGAAATTCGTTACTCAGTTCGGGTACTTTTGATTATGAAACTACTTCATCTCACAACATTTATGTGCAAGTCAATGACGGAGCAAATACCTACAATCAAGCCTTTACTCTTACGATCATCAATCAAAATGATACCCCAACAGACATCGCTTTAAGTAACACATCATTTTTAGAAAGTGTTGCATCTGGATCAGTTCTTGCCACCATAACAACAACAGATCAAGACACCGCAGACACACATGCGTTTGCTCTAGCCAATAGTGGAGACACACAAGATGACGATAATGGAAGTTTTACGGTCAGCGGAACGCGTTTGATTACCAACGTAGCTTTTGACTACGAAACCAAAACCAGCTATAACATTTACCTCAAGGTAAGTGATGGAACAAGTGACTATTACAAGGCGTTTACACTTAACATCACCAATGTTAATGAAGCGCCTACAGAGATCAATTTTTCCCAAGAAAGCTTTTCGAATAATGGACTTATTTTACATTTAGATAGTGGGAATTCATCCTCTTATCCGGGCTCAGGGAATACATGGTATGATTTAAGTGAAAATAATTATAACGCAGTTTTAATGAATTCACCCTCCTATTCAAGCTCTAGTGGGGGGCTCCTTAGTCTTAACGGTTCTAGCCAATGGATACAACTTAATTCATTCGCAGGGGCACTAACAAACAATAGTGCTTATACCATAAGCATATGGTTTAAGTCAACCGAAACGAACCCTTCTGGAGGACTTCATAACAATGCTATTTTTTCTATGCATACCGCCAACGGAGACAATCGATATAGAATTGGTGCTGCACCGGATGCCAACAGAGGTTTGTATTACAATTTTGGTACCGGCTCGTCTGAAGGGCGTGTTAGTCAGATAAATTTACACGATAACCAATGGCATAATATGACCATTACTAAAAACACTGGCGTAGAAGCTCAATTTTATATTGATGATGTTCTTAGAACGTCCAACGGTTCCATTACTAATGGAGTAAACTTTAATGGTGTTGGTCAAGTTTCGATTGGACAGGAATATGACGGTGGTAATACCTCTGATCATTTTCAAGGAGATATTCCCGTAGTGATGGTCTACAATAAAGCCTTAGAAGCAGACGACAGGTCTTCTCTTTATGGTAACTATAAAAAAAGATATATTGACGGTGAGCAGACGGAACCCGTTTCATCAGAAGGAAATGGAATTTCTATTACTGAAAATACAGCCCTAAATACGTTTGTTGGGACACTGCAAGCTGAAGATCAAGACACCAACAATACCTATACCTATAGTCTTGTCGATGGCGCTGGGGATCTTGGACGTGACAATGCTAGTGTAACAGTTTCTGGGACACAAATCCTAGTCAACGGACCCATTGATTACGAAACAACTCCTTTTTTACTGATCAACGTTCAAGTCAATGATGGTGAAAATACCTTAACATCTTCCTTTACAATCACTGTAGTGGATGTAAACGACAATGCGCCTACCGCAATGGCACTTTCAACCACCACTCTTGTTGAGGATTTGGTTTCTGGTTCAACCATAGCATCCCTTGCATCGGTTGATGCGGATACGGCTAGCTTAAACACCTTTAGTTATAGCCTAATTGATGGGGACGGATCCAACGACAACTCCAATAATCGCTTTACAATCAGCGGAAATTCGTTACTCAGTTCGGGTACTTTTGATTATGAAACTACTTCATCTCACAACATTTATGTGCAAGTCAATGACGGAGCAAATACCTACAATCAAGCCTTTACTCTTACGATCATCAATCAAAATGATACCCCAACAGACATCGCTTTAAGTAACACATCATTTTTAGAAAGTGTTGCATCTGGATCAGTTCTTGCCACCATAACAACAACAGATCAAGACACCGCAGACACACATGCGTTTGCTCTAGCCAATAGTGGAGACACACAAGATGACGATAATGGAAGTTTTACGGTCAGCGGAACGCGTTTGATTACCAACGTAGCTTTTGACTACGAAACCAAAACCAGCTATAACATTTACCTCAAGGTAAGTGATGGAACAAGTGACTATTACAAGGCGTTTACACTTA
>PXYQ01000006.1:34349-35880 GCA_003023645.1 Candidatus Arcticimaribacter sp.
ATTTACCTCAAGGTAAGTGATGGAACAAGTGACTATTACAAGGCGTTTACACTTACTGTTTCAGACACCAATGATTCGACACCAACTGACATCAATTTTGGTTCAGGAATAAGTACCGACGGCTTAATCCTTCATCTTGATGCTGCCGATGTAAACTCATATGATGGAACTGGAAATACATGGTATGACCTTAGTGGCAATGGAAACGACGCCACTCTTATTGGACCTACCTATAATACCGATGGATACTTCGAGTTTGACGGGAACGACATCGTTCAAAGTATTAACGCTAGTAGTTTAACAAACCTCACTATTGAAGTTTGGATGTACGACAATATCAGTTCCGGACAACGTGACTTATTGACTTATAATGGCAACGCAGGGAGTTACACTTTTACCAATCTTAATAACTTCAGAACGGATGGAAACGGACTAGGTGCTTCGCAATTCCCAACCACATTGATTTCCAATCAATGGACACGGTTTGCCTATGTAAAAAATCAAAAGATTTTTGTCAATAATACCAAAACATTAAAACAAGCTGGAAATGACAACCCTTATGGAAGCTTATCATTTGGAAATGCGCGCTCCGATGTAAATAATAAATTCAGAGGTAAGATATCGAAGATCCTGGTTTACCAAACCGCCTTGACAGAGGATGAGTTAGATACTAATTATACAGCCTTTGAAAGTCGACATTCGGGAGGATCTTCTTCAGCAGGTGGTCCTAGTATATCCATAAATGACAATGCGCCACTATCTACAGTTATTGGAACAATGCAAGCTGATGATGAAGATACGAACAGCAGTTTTGCTTATTCATTAGTAAGTGGAAACGGAATTACGGATGCGGATAATGATCTATTTGTTATTAGTGGTGGTCAATTATTATTGAATGCTTCGCTCGATTATCAACTTCAAACTACAGCGAATATAAACATGCTCGTTACTGACGGTGCAAACACCTTCGTAAAAAGTTTTACTTTTCCAATCAATGATAAAACGGGCCCTCGATTAAGTGCAGTAACTATTGCAGATAACAATGCTTCTGTTGCAATTCAGTTTGACGAAGCTACGTTCAACACATCTTCGGGCAGTGGAAGCTTGATTACCACAGATTTCGTATTGAGTATTGTTGGGGGAACAGCTTCACTAACTGCAAGCGTTCCGAGTAGTATAACTTTCGATGGTTCACAATACACCTTAGTATTACCCATACAAGGGTATCCTGATGGGAACGAAGTTATTTCAATAAATGTAGTTTCAAATTCAATTTTTGATGCCCTTGGAAATGCTGCAGTTGGATTACAAAACAATTCCATTACTCTAAATGCCGATACCGATCAAGATGGGATCGTAGATCTTTTCGACACATGCCCTGCCACTCCTTCTGGAGAAACTACCAATGCGGATGGTTGCTCTGAAAGTCAACTTGATCCAGACAATGATTTGATTTTTGGCACTAGTGACAACTGTCCCTTCACCTTCAACCCCAATCAGGTCGATACCGACGGCGATGGCATTGGCGATA
>PXYQ01000082.1 GCA_003023645.1 Candidatus Arcticimaribacter sp.
TGAGACTCTTTTTGAAGTTTCTCGAAATAAGGAAGCGTAATTTCTCGTGAAATTAAGTCTCGTAAATTATTACTTTCACCAAATGTTTTCTTCCCTCTTAAGAAGTTTTTTAAAACATTAAAATGATTGATTTTAATTCGTGTTAAAACACCTTTTTTACGAATCAAAAAAGGGCAATTATCAAACACATCGTCTTGTGTAACAGAAATAAAAGCCTTTTTAATCTCCTCAATTTTATTCAATGCTAAATGAGACACCAACAAACTCCCTGTAGAAGTCCCGAGAAATAGGTCGTAGTGATGTTTGGTTTCTTCAATAAGGTATTGAGCAACTCCGCCAGCAAAAGCGCCTTTGCTTCCTCCTCCAGAAATTACTAGTGCAGATTTTGACATGTATTTAATTTAAAACTTGGTTACTTAAATTTACAATGTTTTTAATTAAAATGAATCTTTATAAATCTTAAAAACAAGTAACTTCGTAAGATCGTATGGATTTACTACAAACTCCCATAGAATATCTTAAAGGTATTGGTCCCAACCGAGCAAGTTTGCTTAAAGAAGAGTTGGGAATCAAGACTTATCAAGACTTGTTGCACTTTTTCCCCAACCGATATATTGATCGCACAACTTTTTATGCGATAAGCAAATTACCGCAGAACACTTCAGAGGTTCAGATTAGAGGAACCATACTGTCCCACAAAATCATTCCGCAGGCAAAAGGAAAACGTTTGGCTGCTGTTTTTTCAGATGGCTCGTCAACCATAGAATTGGTTTGGTTTAGGGGGTATAAGTGGATTCAAGAAAGCCTAAAAAAGAATACCACCTATATTGTCTTTGGCCGGCTAAACTGGTACGGTAGTAAGGCTTCTATGGCCCATCCAGAGCTTACCCCAGAAGCCGAATACAAACAAAGTAATTTGGGCGCATTTCATCCCGTTTACCCGTCAACAGAGAAACTCATTAACAAGGGTATTAGTCAGCGAGTGATGAAACAATCCATGGAACATCTGTTTCGTCAGGTTCACAAAGAGTTTCACGAAACACTCCCTGCCTATATTAGAGAGGAACTTAAACTGATTTCTAGAAAAGAAGCAACCATTCAAATTCATTTTCCAGCAAATCAAAATCAATTAAGCCGTGCGCAATTTCGATTGAAATTTGAAGAACTTTTTTACATTCAAATGCAACTTTTACAGAAAAATCGTTTGCAAAAACAAAAAGTAAAAGGGTATATATTTGAAAATGTAGGAGCCAATTTCAACGAGTTTTACACCAAGCACATCCCTTTTCAACTCACCAATGCACAGCAACGTGTTGTTCGAGAAATCAGAAATGATATGGGTACGGGCAAACAAATGAATCGCCTGTTACAAGGTGATGTCGGTTCCGGTAAGACCATGGTTGCCTTATTGAGTATGCTCATTGGTTTAGATAATGGCTTTCAGGCCTGTATGATGGCACCTACAGAAATACTAGCACAACAACACTACAAGTCATTACAAGAAAGCTTAGGCGGAATGCCCTTGAACATAGCCCTTTTAACTGGGTCTTCAAAAACTGCTCAGCGCAAAGAAATACACCAAGCATTAGAAGATGGCAGCCTCCATATACTCATTGGAACCCATGCACTCATCGAAGAGAAAGTGCGTTTTAAAAACTTAGGAATCGCTATTGTTGATGAACAACATCGATTTGGCGTGGCGCAACGAGCTAAGCTTTGGCGCAAGAACACGCTGCCTCCTCATGTTCTAGTAATGACAGCTACTCCAATTCCACGAACCTTAGCAATGAGTGTTTACGGGGATCTGGATATTTCTGTAATTGATGAGCTTCCACCGGGGAGAAAATCCATCAAAACTGTTTTAAGAAGTGATGCCAATCGACTTCAGGTTTTCCAATTCATTCGAGAAGAAATAAAATTAGGAAAGCAAATCTATGTTGTGTATCCTTTGATTCAAGAATCTGAAAAAATGGATTACAAAGACCTAATGGATGGATATGAAAGTTTGGCTCGAGAATTTCCTTTACCTGACTATCGCATCAGTATCGTTCATGGAAAAATGAAGCCAAAAGATAAAGATTTTGAGATGCAACGTTTTGTGGAAGGGAAAACCCAGCTTATGGTTGCAACTACTGTAATAGAAGTTGGAGTAAACGTCCCCAATGCATCGGTCATGATTATTGAAAGTGCCGAGCGCTTCGGGTTGTCGCAATTACATCAGTTACGTGGGCGTGTTGGACGAGGAAATGATCAGAGTTACTGCATCTTAATGAGTGGCCATAAAAAATCTAAAGTTGCCAGTACCCGATTACAAACAATGGTTCAAACAAACGATGGCTTTGAGATAGCAGAAGTTGATTTGCGTTTACGCGGACCTGGTGATCTTATGGGAACCCAACAAAGTGGGATTTTAGAGCTCAAAATCGCAGATCTTTTAAAAGATCAAGAACTTCTTAAAACAGCTCGTTATTATGCCAAAAAAATAATAACGGACGATCCTGAACTTGTGGATAAAACACATAGAGAAGTTCGAATTACATATTCTAAAATTACAGCACACAAAAACATTTGGAATTACATTAGCTAGTACTTTTTTTTAGGTCACAGATGCTTATATTTGTAGCTTATTGAGAATTAAAAAAAAATACCCTTTTGATTTACTTTTGAGGTTCTCAAAGACAAAACATTAAACGTATGAAAGTTTCCCATAATTGGCTCCAACAATATCTAAAAATAGATATCCCCTTAGAAAAGCAACTTGAATTACTCACAGATTTAGGGCTTGAAGTAGAAGGTACTATTCCTTTTGAATCCGTTAAAGGAGGTTTGAAAGGTGTTGTTGTTGGAGAAGTAATCTCATGTGTGCCGCATCCCAATGCAGACCGTTTACGAGTTACACAAATCAATCTTGGGACAGAAGAGCCCGTGCAAATTGTATGTGGAGCACCCAACGTTGCAGCCGGACAGAAAGTCCCAGTTGCAACTGTCGGAACCCTACTCTATGATGCAGACGGCAACGCCTTTGAAATTAAGAAAAGTAAAATACGTGGCGAAGTAAGCTTGGGAATGATTTGTGCAGAAGATGAATTGGGACTTGGCACATCTCACGATGGTATTATGGTTTTAGAGGAAGCCTTAGTTCCTGGAACTCCTTGTTCTGAAATTTTTAATATTGAGACCGATACCGTAATTGAAATCGGATTAACACCGAACCGATCGGATGCCATGAGTCATATGGGTGTTGCCCGAGACTTAAAAGCAGGTTGTAACCAAATCGGAGTAAGTTCGGAATGGAAAACACCAAACACTGATAATTTTAAAATTACAGATACAAGCAACGTAATTGCTGTTGAAGTAGACGATACCGAACGAGCACCTCAGTACTATGGATTGACCCTATCGGAAATTGAAGTTAAGCCATCACCAGAGTGGCTACAAAATCGATTGAAAGCCGTTGGTATTGCTCCCAAAAACAATGTAGTAGATGCTACAAATTATATCCTACACGATCTAGGTCAACCTTTACATGCTTTTGATGCAGAAAAAATTGTAGGTAAAATTCGAGTAAAGACTTTAGCATCTGGAACAAAATTCACCACACTAGATGGAATTGAGCGTGAGCTTCATCAGGATGACCTGATGATTTGTGATGACAAAAAACCCTTGTGTTTAGCAGGAGTTTTTGGAGGTCAAAATTCTGGAGTTTCCGATAGCACTACGAGTATTTTTCTTGAAAGTGCATATTTCAATCCTGTGAGTATTCGTAAGTCTGCCAAAAGGCACAGTCTGAATACAGATGCTTCTTTTAGATTTGAACGAGGAATTGACCCAGAAATAGGGATTTATGCCCTAAAAACTGCTGCAATTTTAATTCAAAATATTGCAGGTGGTAAAATCAGCAGTGATATTCAAGAGCATGCACAACCACTTACCGAAAAAGTGAACCTTTTTATAAGTTATGCTAAAATCACCCAGGTAATTGGAAGTGAAATTCCTAAAGACATATTGATTAAAATATTAAACTCATTAGAAATTGAAGTTTATAATGTAAACGAAGATGGCTTTGCAATGATCATTCCGCGCTACCGCGTAGATGTTACCCGAGAAGCAGATGTAATTGAAGAAATTTTACGAGTATATGGCTACAATAACATTGAAGTAAGTTCAAGCCTAAATACTGTTTTTCCATCTTTTGACTTAAAAAGTCCACACAAAGTAGAGCAAACGGCAGCACAGCTATTGGTTGGTCATGGTTTTTCTGAGGTTATGAATAACTCCTTGACAAACCCAGCCTATGCAGGTTTGAGTAAGCAATTAGATGATGTTGCAAAGGTAAACTTACTGAATCCATTAGGTCAGGACTTATCGCAAATGCGTTCTAGCCTTTTATTTTCGATGCTAGAAGTTGTTCAGTTTAATAGCAATCGTCAGCAAAAGGATTTGAATATTTATGAGTTTGGAAAAACATACAGCACGTTAGAAAAAACATATAAAGAATCGAAAAGGCTCGGAATTTGTATCACCGGAAACAAACATTCCGAGCTTTGGAACAGTCCATCCACCAAGTCCAGTTTCTTTGATTTAAAGGCCATTGTAATAAATGTATTAACGCGCCTTGGGATTAACTCAATTACAGAGGAAGCTACTACAAATGATGTGTTCTCTGAAGGTCTTTCATTGACTATGCACAAGAACGTGCTGGTTGACTTTGGTATTGTACAATCGAAAATAACCAATAACTTTTCTGTAGATGCTCAAGTATTGTATGCCGATTTTGATTGGGATACCATTTACAAGTATGCTTTCAAGAAAGAGATTCTAATCGAGGAAATTTCGAAATTCCCAACTTCAAGAAGAGATTTTGCTTTGCTAATTAATAGCGACATACGTTTTGCAGATCTAGAAGCAGCTGCCTACAAGACCGATCGGAAGCTCTTAAAAAGAGTATCTCTTTTTGATGTTTATGAAGGGAAAAATCTTCCTGATGGGAAGAAATCCTACGGAATGAGCTTTTATTTTGGTGATCCACACAAAACTCTAACTGATAAAAACGTTGATCGCATCATGCAAAAACTTCAAAAAGAATTTGAAGATAATTTTGGAGCTACTTTGCGTTAGTATGATCGTTCATATTTAAAATTCTGATGCGGCTCTTTAATAATTAATGATTAATTTTGACTTGATAAATGACGTAGATTATGAAGTTAAACCTATTTTCGAATACCAACATTAAAGAAGAATTAATTCGAACCAGCACTACTCCTACTGAGCTAGTTTTCGCAGGCAATGGTATCATTATAAGTGACCAAATTGCAGAAGAAAATTTAAATCAGTTTGATGTTGATCATTTGGAACGCGATCGCATTTTTCATATTGATGACATTAAAAAAACCTGTATCGACTTTCGTCTTCGCTTTTTAGATTCGAAGTATTTTAAGAATACAATTCCACAAGCTGCCTTTGATGAAATTAATCGTCTCAATACACTTCATAAGACCCGATTAGGGAATTATAAAATTATGGCACCCTCCAAGCTTTTCAAATTAGAAAACACAGATGACCCTTTACTTTTTGCTCCCATAGGAAACGGATATTATTATTTAATTCATAAATGGGGGAATGATTTACATCCGTTTAGGAAATTGATGATGTGGCCTTTTAAATCAATTCCAAATTTATTTGCACTGATTTTACTACTGAGTTGGTTTGCTACCCAATTGATACCTGTTGGCTTGTTTTCAAAAACAAACGACTGGGGTGTTTATTGGATGACCTATTTCTTCATGTTTAAAGGAATAGCTGCCATCGTAATCTTTTATGGGTTTGCGCTTGGAAAAAATTTCAATCCTGCGATTTGGAATAGTAAATACAATAAATCTTAACCTACATACTCATGAATCAATCCCAAGACTTTATTAAAATTTTTACTGGTAATGCTATTAGTGTACTTGCTCTTAGAAATGCGTTAGAAGAAAAAAGCATTGTAGCGGTGATCAAAGATGATTCAGAATCAGCACGTTTAGCTGGATTTGGAATGGTAGCTCCTGGCCTCCAAGAAGTATTTGTTCATGAAGACGAGTTAGATCAAGCTGTTCGTATAGTAGAGTCATTAAAATAATATCATACCACACCATTCACTTTAAAAATACTTTGGTTATATTGAAGGTTCAAATCATTTAAACCAAATTATGCATTTCTTTATTTTTATCGCCTTTACGGCATTAGTAGGTATCATAGCTTATTTAGCAACGAGAAACACAGACGAAACTTCATCTGATGGATATTTCCTTGGAGGCAGAAGTCTTACTGGCGTTGTAATTGCTGGATCTCTTTTACTTACCAACCTATCTACCGAACAATTAGTTGGACTTAATGGTGCAGCTTACAAAGAAGGGATACTGGTCATGGCTTGGGAAACTCTTGCAGCATTGACCATGGTTGTTACTGCAATCGTTTTGCTACCTCGTTATCTTAAAGGAGGAATAACAACAATCCCACAGTTTTTAGAAAAAAGATACGACACCATGACCAAAACCATTACATCTGGTTTGTTTTTGAGTGGCTATATGGTAGTATTACTCCCAATCGTTTTATATTCTGGATCATTAGCACTAAACGGAATGTTTGACGTTCCAACCGTACTTGGCGTATCGGATGAAACCGCACTAACCATAACCGTTTGGTCCATTGGAATAATTGGTTCTTTGTATGCTATTTTTGGAGGCCTAAAAGCAGTTGCAGTCTCTGATACTGTAAATGCTGTTGGACTCTTAATTGGTGGTACCCTTGTGCCCGTATTTGGTTTAATGTATATCGGTGATGGAAGTATAATGCACGGTATTGAAGCCTTAGTAGCATCCAATCCTGAAAAACTTGAAGTAATGGGAGCATCGGATTCTTCTATTCCTTTTTCAACCCTCTTCACTGGGATGATGCTTGTTCAGTTGTTTTATTGGGGAACCAATCAGGCGATTATTCAGCGTGCGCTTGGAGCTAAAAATTTAGTTGAAGGTCAAAAAGGGCTTATATATGCTGGTTTTGTTAAAATTCTAGGCCCAATCATCGTTGTACTTCCAGGAATCATTGCCTATCATATTTTTGGAAATGAACTGGATGTATCTCAAGGAGATCAATCGTACGGAATGTTGGTTGCCAAAGTATTACCGGCATCCTTAGTTGGCTTTTTTGCAGCTGTACTTTTTGGTGCAATTTTAAGTTCTTTTAATTCAGCACTAAACAGTTCAGTAACCTTATTTGGACTAGACATCTACAAACAATATTTCAAAAAAGACGCAACAGAAAAAGAAGTTGTAAAAGCTGGAAAAACCTTTGGAATTGGTTTAGCCTTATTTTCTATGCTGATTGCACCAACCATTGCCAATGCACCCGATGGACTCTTTGGCTACTTACAGGAAGTAAACGGATGTTATAGCATACCGATTTTAACCATTATCATCGTAGGATATTTAACTAAAAGAGTACCAGCAGTTGCCGCAAAAGTAGCCATGCTTTCGGGTGTTGTTCTCTACTGTTTTAGTCAGTTTTACCTTAAAGGCGAAGTCGAAGCTGCTGGAGGAACCTACCCACACTACTTGCACGTGATGGCAATCTTGTTCTCGTTCAATGTATTGTTGATGCTTGCGATTGGATATTTCAAACCAAGAACAGAAGAATTTGAATTAGAATACACAAAGCAAGTCGATATTACTCCATGGAAGCTTGTAAAGCCTATGGGAATTGTTATTGCATCAATAGTGATTTTGATTTACATCGCTTTTGCTTAAAGCATAAATTAACGAAACCAGAGATGTTATCGAGGGAAAAGACCCCAAAACCTACTCTCTGTATAGACCCTCAACATCTCTGGCAGATCGTTAATTAATTTCTTTCTTATCAATTAAAACCATTCAATGGAAGGTTGGTGAAAATTGAAAAGCGCCGAAAATTTAAATACAAAAAGGGATTTGTTTCAATAAGAAACAAAAGTGTGTTGTAGGAGGTCGTTTTTTAAAACAAAAATTTAAGGCGCTTCAAATGTAGTATTTTATTGTTGCTATCCAAAAAAATAACCTTAAAAATATATTTAACTAATTGACTGGCAGTTAGGAATACATTTTCAGTCGCATTTCCTTCAACTTTGGATCCGTCATATATTCATCAAAAGTCATGAAACGATCAATAACCCCTTTGGGAGTAAGCTCAATAATTCGTGTACCAACAGTTTGTGCAAAAGCATGATCGTGTGTAGTAAACAAAAGGGTTCCTTTGAAATTTGTAAGGGCATTATTCAATGCAGTAATGGATTCTAAATCCAAATGATTCGTTGGTTCGTCCATTAAAAGTACGTTGGATCTGCTCATCATCATTTTTGATAACATACAGCGAACTTTTTCGCCTCCAGATAAAACATCAGATTTTTTCAATGCCTCTTCTCCACTAAAAATCATCTTCCCTAGGAAACCACGGATATATACTTCTTCTCGTTCTTCTTCGGTAAGCGCAAATTGACGTAACCAATCTACTAAATTGAGTTCTCCATCGTTAAAATAAGAATCATGATCAAGGGGAAGATAGGCTTGTCCAGTAGTAACTCCCCATTGGAATTTTCCAGAAGCTGCTTCTTTTTCTCCATTTAAGATTTCATAAAAAGCAGTAACGGCTCTCGAATCTTTCGAATAAACCACGACTTTGTCAGCCTTTCCAAGGTTGACGTTAATCTTACTAAATAAGGTTTCTCCTTCCTGTGTATAAGAAAGGTTTTCTATATTAAGAATTTGATCTCCAGCTTCTCTATCTTGTTCAAATATGATTGCGGGGTATCGTCTAGACGAAGGTTTGATTTCTTCGATATTCAATTTCTCAATCATCTTTTTACGAGATGTTGCCTGTTTAGACTTAGCAACGTTTGCAGAAAATCGAGCAATAAACTCTTGTAATTCTTTCTTCTTTTCTTCTCCTTTTTTATTCTGTTGGGCACGCTGGCGTGCAGCCAATTGACTCGATTCGTACCAAAAAGTATAGTTCCCAGAAAAATGATTTATTTTTCCAAAATCAATATCCGAAATATGGGTACAAACCGCA
>PXYQ01000083.1 GCA_003023645.1 Candidatus Arcticimaribacter sp.
ATGTTCGATAATTTTGCACCCGACGCATATAAAAACAACCCAAAGGCTAGAACTGCCTTTAGAGTTTCGCTAGTACGTTCACCATTTGGGTATTGAATGGTGAGTTTTTTGTTTTTTAATTCTATGGAAGCAATAGGGTTACAACAGATGTACGAGAAGTTTTTGTTGTTTGCATGGTAGTCGCTACTTTCTAAAAGTAAGCTGTGCGGAAAAACATCTCGAATCTTCAAATACGCACTTACTGGAGTCAGGGTATCTGCCAGTATTTTTTTATGTTGCGATTGTAATGTAAAAGTTTTCATAGGTCTAAAATTAAAAAAGGCTTGTCGTGATGACAAGCCTTTGATATATTGAAATAGCGTTGATCACGAATAAATTAATTTATTCGTTCCACCACGCTGTAAAATTTGTATTTCGTTTCATTAGTTCAAATATAGTTCAAAATACTTTTAATCCAATAGAATCACAAATTATTTATTTGCGTGAGATCCATCACAATATCCTTCTGGATTTTGTGTGTTTCCACATCCACATTTTGGTCGTTCAATTCGCATAATAATTATAGCTTTAAGGTTACGTCTAATTCGAAGTCGTTGTAGATTGCTTTGTCTCCTAAGTTGTCAAAGAAAGAAGTAGATCCGTAACGGATACCGTATAAAGAACGGTCGATGATTACTTTGGCAGTTGCTTCTCCTACGCTTACTTGAAGATCAAAAGTTGCAGGGTTTGTTTTTCCTTTGATTGTAAAATCGCCAGTGATAGTATATAAATCTGATCCCTTTGCTTCAACAGAAGTAAATGTTAAAGTTGCTTCTGGATGCGTAGCTACGCCAAAAAAATCATCTGATTTTAAATGCCCCTTAAGTTTCTCTGCATATTCTCCTTCAATATCCGTAACAGTCATCGAACTCATGTCTACTGTAAAAGACCCACCTGTTAGCACGTCGCCTTCCATTTCTAATTTTCCAGATACGAGACTGATGTTTCCTTCGTGTTGCCCGGTAACTTTTTTACCCAACCAGTGAATAGAACTTTCTGCTGCGTTGATTGTAGTTTCTTGAGCGCTTAGATTTTGGATGCCAAAAAAAGCAGCTGTTGTTAAAAGTAATGTTGCAATTGTTTTTTTCATTTTCATTTTTTTAAATTAAAATTAAGTTTCTGATGTTATGCTGGTTTGTACTTTCGAAAGAAGTCGCATCAATTCTTCTTTCTCTTTATTGTTCAGATTGTTTAGGAGAAACTGTTCTTTGGTTTCTAATTGTATATCCAGTGTATTTAATAGTTCAAGTCCTTTTTTGGTTATGAAAATCTCAATCTTGCGGCGATTTTTTTCACACACAAAACGATTCACATAACCTCCTTCGATTAACTTGTCGATAAGGCGTGTTGTGTTGCTCATTTTATGAATCATCCGTTCTTGAATGGTCGATAAATTGGCAGCTTCTCCTTTTCGTCCCCTCAAGATTCGCAACACATTGAATTGTGGTAGTGAAATTCCATGAGTTTTGAACATGGCGGATAATTCATCGTTGGCTTTATAGCCACTGGTCAAAATGCTTATTACGGTATCCTTTGTTAGTTGCTTGCTCATGTATTGTATTGACAACAATTGTAGGTACAAATATATAAATTTTATTTAAAAAACAAAATCAATACATTGAAAATAATGTTTTGAAGATCCGTGAAATCCATTTACATTTGAGTAAAATTAATTAAGATGAATAATCTAGATCAAAAAGAATGGGTGTCTTTAATGGATGAAACAGCAGACGCTATAATCTTGGATGTGAGAACAGAAGAAGAGTATGAGTCCGGATATATTAAAGGTGCACAACTGATCGATATAAGACAACCGCAGGAGTTTATGGATGCTATTCAGGCATTGGACAAAGACAAGTCCTATTTTGTTTACTGTCGTTCTGGAGCTCGAAGTAGTCAAGCCTGTCAATTATTAGGACAGTTAGGAATTGCTTCTGCCAATAATCTTGACGGAGGAATAATGGCTTGGACAGGAGACGTTGTGACATAATCTAGCTTAAAGTCTTTTCATTGCCCCAAGCTTATGAAAGAAGATTTTTTACATTTTTTGTGGAAGCATCAAAAATTTTCACACAACAACCTTACAACAACCCAAGGCTCATCTTTGCAGGTTGTTAAACAAGGTGTTTACAATACCCACGCAGGACCAGATTTTTCTGATGCTCGATTAAAAATCGATGCATTGGATTGGGTTGGTCATGTCGAAATTCATCTCAAATCATCCGATTGGTTTGCACATCAACATCATCAAGATTCTAATTACGATGCAGTAATTCTTCATGTAGTTTGGGAAGATGATGTTCCTGTGGTAACACAATCTGGTATGCCGTTACCTACTTTGGAGTTGTCTAAGATCGTATCTCCAAAGTTTCTGGAACACTATCAAAAGCAATTTTTGCAACGCCCTCAATGGATTCCGTGCGAAGAACAAATCCACACGATTGACAGCATGGTCTGGACCCATTGGAAGGAGCGTCTTTTTATAGAACGAATCGAACGTAGGTCCGAACTGATCGATGAATTGTTGAGTCAGTTCAAAAACGATTGGGAAGCAGTTTGTTTTATTTTACTCGCCAAAAACTTCGGCTTGAATGTAAATGGAGCTTCTTTTCTTGAGGTAGCTAAAGCTATACCGTTCCATGTGATTCGAAAAAACTGGGATGAGGCAGGAAAGCTTGAAGCATTGTTTATGGGGATGTCGGAGATGTTGTCTCCCCCTTACAACGATTTGTATCAAGAAGAGCTAGGGGCAACCTATTCCTATTTAAAAAGCAAGTATCAGTTACAAACAATTGAAGGAATTGGAATGCAATACAGTCGGCTACGACCACTAAACTTTCCAACCATACGCTGGGCACAGTTAGCTCAATTGTATGCTTCAACCCAAGGTCTCTTCTCTCGTTTTATCCAAAAAGAAAATCAGTTCAATACGGACTGGCTTGCTGAAGTTCGAGTATCGGACTATTGGAAAACACATTATGTATTTGGTAAAAGTTCTGCGTCAAAAAACAAGGGCCTCTCCAAGGCCTTTCAAGAGTTGTTGTTGATCAATACCATAATTCCGCTGAAGTTTGCATACGAGAAACACATAGGTAATGATCCTTCGGAGCTCATCTTCGATCGGGCACAACAATTAAAGCCGGAGAAGAACAGTATTGTTTCTGGATTTGAGAAATTAAAAGTCGACGCTACTTCGGCTCTGGATTCACAAAGTTTAATTCAGTTAAAAACTACCTATTGTGATCTAAAAAAATGCTTAAATTGCAGTGTCGGATATACCTTATTAAGTACAGCCCAAAAACATGAATAAAATTAGACACTGGTTTGAGAAGCATGGCTTTGAAGTGAGTAGTCGCTTTGCAGATACTTTGGGTATGAAGGTTAAGAACGTCCGCTTGTTTTTTATTTATGCATCTTTTGCAACTTTTGGAGGTATTTTTGGTCTCTATTTGACCCTTGCTTTCTGGATGAAATTAAAGGATATGATCTATACGAAACGCACTTCTGTTTTTGATTTGTAAAAATGACTTTGGATTAAAGTTTGTTTTCTAGCCTAATTTTTCGATCTTGGTCATCAACTAATTATGAAGATTACAAACTATGAAGTACATAACAAATAAATCGAGTTTACTATTTCTGCTTTTATCAGTTTTTTCGATACCCTCACTTTTTGCTCAAGAAAAGGGATTAGATCAACAAATTGATGAGGCATTTAAACCCTTTTCAGATGCTATTTCAAACATCATATTTTTTCAAATTCTAGGTGTTCCTTTTGTTTTAATTCTTTTGGTTGGTAGTGCACTGTTTTTTACGATCTATTTTGGTTTTGTAAACATCAGAAGATTTCCAACGGCAATTAATGTTGTTCGTGGGAAATACGACGAATTGGATGAGAGTCATGGTGGAAAAGATTCTGGTGAAAGTGAAGAAGGTGAGGTAACGCATTTCCAAGCTCTAGCAACTGCTGTTTCTGGTACGGTTGGGAATGGTAATATTGCAGGCGTTGCATTGGCTATTGCATTAGGTGGTCCGGGAGCAACTTTCTGGATGGTTATTTGTGGGTTATTAGGGATGTCATCTAAATTTGTTGAATGTACCCTAGGAGTTCAGTATCGAGATGTTGGAGAAGATGGAACCATTTATGGTGGTCCAATGTATTATATAAGTAAAGGTTTAAAAGAAAGAGGTTTTACAATGCTAGGGAAAGTAGCAGCAGTGTTTTTTGCTATTTTCTGTATCGGAGGTTCGTTTGGAGGTGGAAATGCTGCACAATCGAATCAAGCAACAATTGTCTTGAAAGATTTAATGAATTTGGAGAGTAGTGCAGCAGGTTTTTGGATTGGAATCGTTCTTGCTGTTTTAGTCGGAATTATCATTATTGGAGGAATTAAAAGAATTGCTCAGGTTACAGAAAAGGTAGTTCCTTTTATGGCTGTGATGTACGTTGTTGCCTGTCTTTATATCATTCTAAGTAACTTCACCCTAATCGATGATGCTTTTGCATTGATCTTTGCAGAAGCTTTTAATCCAACGGCAATTGGCGTTGGTAGTTTTATTGGCGTTTTATTAGTCGGTTTTAAACGAGCAGCTTTCTCTAATGAAGCTGGGGCTGGTTCAGCTTCTATTGCTCACTCGGCTGTAAAAACTAAATATTCAGCTTCAGAAGGATTAGTAGCTTTGTTAGAGCCTTTTATAGATACTGTAGTGATTTGTACAATGACTGCTTTGGTTATTGTTATTTTCAATTTCGGTGGTGCTTTTCAGTACGGAGGTGAAGGCGCTGTAATGATCGATGGTATTTCGTACGAAGGTGCAGGAATTACATCAAAGGCTTTTGCACAATACATCCCGTTCTCTGAAGTGTTTTTAACAATAGCGGTAGTACTATTTGCTGTTTCCACAATGATATCATGGTCTTATTACGGCTTACAATCTTGGAAATATTTATTCGGTAGAGGTAAAGCAGCTGATTTAGCTTACAAATTATTATTCTTAACTTTTGTAATTATTGGAGCTTCTGCTAGTATGAACTCTATATGGGCTTTCTCTGATGCGATGATCTTTGCAATGGTATTCCCGAATATGGTTGGGCTATTTTTCTTATTCCCTGTAGTTAAAAAAGAATTGAACAGATACTTAAAAGCGATTCGTACGATAGAGGGCTAAAATATAAAGATGTTAAAAAAAAGGTCATTCGCTTTTCGTTCGTTTCGAACACAGCGTGTGGCCTTTTTTTTGTTTTCAGTATTAATCGGTTTTCAGATCTATCTAGATCGCAATACTCTTGAGAAAGATGCAATAGATATCCTTGCTTTTGATGCAGCTTTACAAGAGCAGATAGACTCGGCAAAATCAAAAAAGCAACAGCTTCGTATCTTTCCTTTCAACCCCAACTACATTTCATTTTCAAAAGGATATCAGCTGGGGCTTTCTCTAAAAGAAATTGAACGCCTCCATCAGTATCGTGACTCTGGAAAGTTCATCAATTCTGTCTCAGCATTTGAGCAAATAACCCAAGTAACGCCAAGCTGGATAAAACAGTACAGTCCTTATTTTAAATTCCCCGATTGGGTGACTGCAAAGGCTGAAAAGATAAAGAAATCAAAAACCATTGAAGTAAAGGACTTGAATACTTCCACAGCAGCAGATTTGACTCAAGTTCGTGGAATTGGAGCAGTGCTTTCCGAGCGAATTGTTAAATACCGAAAACGCTTGCAGGGTTTTGACGAACTCGATCAACTCTACGAAGTATATGGTTTAGATTCTTTAGTCGTCGAGAAAGTAAAGCGTCAGTTTAAAATAATAACGAAGCTGGAGCGTGTGAAAACACCAGTCGCAGAAGTTACCTTAGAAGTACTTTTAAGTATACCATATTTGAGTAAATCAGAGGCAAAAAAGATCATTGGATTGCGTACACGGAACCGAAATTTAAGTTTAGAAAATCTTCGATCTGAACCCGGTTTTGATTCCTTGAAAATAGAAAGATTAGCACTATATTTGCAGTAAATATTATATTTATGAATCCAACTGCTTTCTCTTATGAGACATCAGAATCGTTAGATCTTATAGCTGACTCAGCCCGAGATTTTGCGTTACAGTATATAAAACCTCACGTTCGGGAATGGGATGATTCCCAACACTTTCCAATGGATGTTTTGCGTAAAGCAGGTGCTCTAGGTTTTTTAGGTGTGCTAATTCCTGAAGAATATGGAGGTTCTGGTTTGGGCTATCACGAGTATATTGCTGTAATTGAACAAATTTCTATTGTAGATCCGTCAATCGGACTATCAGTAGCGGCACACAATTCACTTTGTGCAAATCACATCTATCTTTTTGGTAACGAATCACAACGTTCCAAATGGCTTCCTAAGCTTACTTCGGGTGAGCATATAGGCGCTTGGGGGTTGACAGAACACAACACAGGTTCTGATGCTAAAGGAATGAATACTACTGCAAAGAAACAAGGAGATTCATGGGTGCTGAATGGAACTAAGAATTTTATTACGCACGGAAAAAGTGGACACATTGCTGTAGTTGTTGCGCGTAATGGCGAAAAAGGAGATAGCAGGGGAATGACTGCATTTGTAATAGAGCGAGGAACTCCAGGTTTTGGTTACGGTAAAAAGGAAGATAAATTGGGAATGCGTGCTTCGGAAACCGCTGAAATGGTTTTTGATAACTGCATTATTTCTGATGAAAACAGATTAGGCGAAGTAGGTGAGGGGTTCATTCAATCCATGAAGATATTAGACGGAGGTCGTATTTCAATTGGTGCTCTTTCTTTAGGAGTTGCCAAAGGGGCTTACCAAGCTGCATTGCAATACTCAAAAGAGCGGAAGCAATTTGGACAACCGATCAGTTCTTTTCAAGGAATTTCGTTTAAACTAGCAGAAATGGCCACCGAAATAGAAGCATCTGAATTACTGTTACACAAGGCTGCATTCGATAAGATTCAGGGTAAGAATATTACCAAGATCGGAGCAATGGCGAAGATGTATGCTTCAGAAGTATGTGTAAAAGTTGCAAGCGAAGCGGTGCAGATTCATGGAGGATATGGATTCACAAAAGATTATCCCGTAGAGAAGTTTTATCGGGATGCAAAGCTTTGTACCATTGGCGAAGGAACTACAGAAATACAGAAATTAGTGATCTCAAGAGAACTCTTGAGAGATTAGATAAATAAAAATTAGATTTATCTCAAAGGTTGTTTATCTTTGCGATCTATTTTAACGAAAGGAGGTGCATTATTATGTTAATTATACCAATTAAAGAAGGTGAGAATATCGATAGAGCTTTAAAGCGCTACAAACGAAAATTTGATAAAACTGGAGGCATGCGTCAATTACGCGCACGAAAGCAGTTTGCTAAACCTTCTGTCAAGAACAGAGTCAAAATTCAAAAAGCACAATACATTCAAAAATTAAGAGACTCAGAAAGTCTATAGTTTTTAATTGCTGCTAAAAAACAAACGTTGTTGTTCAAAGTTTTATAACTTTGAGTAACAACGTTTTTTTATGTCCATACCACGCTATATCGAGTATATAACTTTTGAACGTAAATACTCGACGCACACTCAACTTGCTTATTCCAAAGACTTACAAAGTTTTCAGCAATTTTGCCAAGAAACTTTCGAGGAGCAAGACATTGATCAACTTCCCTATACAATTATCCGTTCTTGGATTATAGCTCTTGTCGATCAGGGAAAAAGCAACCGAACGGTAAACCGTAAAATTTCTGTACTCCGATCGTATTACAATTTCTTGCTTCGAACCGAGATTATCACAGTTTCTCCTCTCCGAAAACACATACCATTAAAAGAAACGAAGAAGGTTCATATTCCTTTTTCAGAAAAAGAAATGGCAGTCCTTTTAGAAGGAAATCATTTTGAGGATAGCTATAAAGGAGTGCTTCAAAAAACAATCATAGAACTCTTGTATGCAACCGGAATGAGACGAGCCGAGCTCATAGCACTTAAGAGCAGCGATGTTTCTTTTGACACTGCAACACTTCGAGTTCTTGGAAAACGGAATAAAGAACGGCTGATACCGATTTTGAGCTCCCTAGCAACTACGCTTCAAGAATATCAAAAACTCGCTGAGCAGAATTCGACTTTTGAATACAACAGCTTTTTTATTCAATCAGAAAAAGGGGGAAAAGTGTCTGAGAATTTTGTTTACAAAACCGTAAATGATTATATTGGTATAGTATCAACAAAGGTTAAAAGAAGCCCTCATATGCTACGGCACAGTTTTGCTACTCATTTGCTCAATAAAGGAGCAGATTTGAATGCTGTAAAAGAACTTTTAGGACATGCTTCTTTGGCGGCTACACAAGTTTATACGCATACCAGTATCGATAAAATGAAAAAAGTATACGCTCAAGCCCACCCCCGTGGTACCGAAAAATAGTTTTAATTTAAAACCCTCAACTATGACAATCAACATCCAATCCATCAATTTTACAGCAGACGGAAAACTAATTGACTTCGCAAAGAAGAAAATTGAGAAGCTAGAACAGTTTTATGATAAGATTCTAAGTGCTGAAGTTGTCTTTAAAGTAGAGAATGCATCGGATCGGATTAACAAATTCGCTGAGATTAAACTAAGAATCGTAGGAGATGATGTAATTGTCAAGAAAACATGTAAAACCTTCGAAGAAGCTATTGATTTGAATGTCAGGGCAGCAGAGCGTATTTTGAAAAAACATAAAGAAACTTCAGATAATTAGTAATTTTTTTGTGCAAATCATTTGAATCAAAAAAAATAAATATCTACATTTGCACACCGTTCGAAAGAACGGGGTTATATACCAATAAAAGCCGATGTAGCTCAGCTGGCTAGAGCAGCTGATTTGTAATCAGCAGGTCGTGGGTTCGAGTCCCTCCATCGGCTCAAAAAAAGAATCGAATACGTGTCGATTCACTCAAGAATTTAGTTCTTGTTTATTGAAATATTACCGGGGAGATACTCAAGCGGCCAACGAGGGCAGACTGTAAATCTGCTGACTACGTCT
>PXYQ01000084.1 GCA_003023645.1 Candidatus Arcticimaribacter sp.
TCCCAGATTTCAAAAGATGAGTAACATGTTGAGGATTGGAAGGGGCTCCAAGGGTAGCAACTGCCTTGATACTGGGAAGGTATTGGGCAGCAAAAACAACAGCAGCTCCACCGAGAGAGTGTCCAATAATGATTTTAGGTGCTTCATGATGTTCCTCTAAATAGTGAGCAGCAGCAACTAAATCTTGCACATTAGAAGAGAAATTGGTTTGTTCAAAAGCGCCTTCGCTCTCTCCAAGTCCCGTGAAATCAAAACGCAAGACCGCAATACCTGCTTTATTGAGGGCACGGCCAATATTACGGACCGCTAGAAAATTCTTGTTGCAAGTAAAACAATGGGCAAAAAGCGCATAGCCGATAACAGCTTCTTCTGGCATTTCTAGCTTTGCTGCTAATTTATAACCCGATGCATTTTCAAAAAATATTTGTTTTTGATTCATTTAAGGTTGATTTGAGGATTGAGAAAAAAAAGATAATAAAAGCTGAAGGAACTGGATAACGAAAATTGTTAAATAACCCGTATTTTTGAATATGCTTGAACTTTTTCCAGAAAACAAATCTCCATGGACTCCTAAACTCCAAGATGCAGAATTGCGTTATTATCCAAATTTTTGGGCTGAAGAAGAAGCGGATATGTTATTCAAAACCTTGCTCCATGAAATTCCATGGAGACAAGACCCTATTACAATTTTTGGAAAAACATACCCGCAACCTCGATTGACTTCTCTTCACAGCAATGACAAGCAACCCTATAGCTATTCAGGAATTCAAATGAATCCCGAACCTATGTCGAAAACACTCGCAGGACTTTTGGATAAAATTAAAACGGTAGAAGAAAATGATTTCACATCTGTATTGTTAAATCAATACAGAAATGGAATGGACAGTAACGGATGGCATTCAGATGATGAGAAGGAATTAGGGAAGCACCCGATTATAGCTTCCGTTAGTTTTGGAGAAGAACGTTATTTTCATATCAAACACAAAAAACACAAAGAAGAGCGCTTAAAGATAAAATTGGCACACGGGAGTTTGTTGATCATGGCTGGTGCAATGCAGGAGCATTGGCAGCACCAGATCGCAAAAACAAAACGCTCGATTGGTGCACGAATTAACCTAACCTTCAGAAAAATAAGGGCATAAAAAAAGCCTTGCAATGCAAGGCTTTTTCTGTAAGTTATAAAATGTATTATTGAGCGACAAGAGTATAAATAACTCCGTAATTAGATAATGTAAGCTGAGTATCTGTAAGTGATATTATATCAACGATTTCTTCATCTTCTTGATTACCTATATAAAACGAAGTGTAATCCGAACCAACCCATCCCCAAGATTCAGCTTCAACAAAAGTACCTTGGTTGCTTCCAACCCACACGATTGAATACGTACCAAATGCAGAAAAAGAAAGAGATATTGAATTAGCATTAGAACAACCCTCAATCAAAGCCTCTTCACCATTGGCATCTTCATAATAACAAGGCTCTCCTAGAGTTTCAGACATTACATCTTGACCTTCCATAGTAGCAGAGGCTAGCATCCAAGTTTCAATTAATTTTGCGTGAATGGAATTACCAGCAGCTCCAACGCTTTCAGCCATTGGCTCTTCTTTCTCAGCAGTGTACTCGCCTTGAAGCGTGTTACAAGCATCAAAATCAGCCTCTTCTGGGATGCTCAACACTACATCAAAAGTAGCAGAAAGGTCATCGTCACTTTCGACCACAACAATATTTGTTAATGTAGCAATAGTGATGTCAGAAGCTCCAAGATTGAATTTTAACTCAACACTAGATACATTACCAGCAGCATCTTCATTCAAAACATAGGCACCAAAAGCAGTAATCGTTTCGTCTTCAATAACTAAAGACATAATGTAGTCTTCATCATTAAATTCAATATAATCGAAAGCACAAGCATTTGACTTGGAAGCAGCGATTGATTTTGAACTATTCGAAAGGTCCCATTTCCCATAAATAGTTTTCTTAGCCTCAGCAGGAGTTTGTTGTGCTACAGTACCTGTAGCTGCTAACGCAGTAATAGCACCTTCAGCAGCAACAACATCTATAACAGAATCATCATCATTACCACAAGCTACAAAAAGCATAATGGCAGTAAAATAAAGTATTTTTTTCATAAAAATATATAGTTTGAATTAAAGTGCAAAAATAATCAATGTCTCATTAAGTATACTCAATAACAACAGCTCATTTTAAAAAAACCTCATTTAAGAAATTTAATTACAGATTATTTAATTTCAATCCCTAAATTTGCTTTCAAATAACAAATAATAACTCAGATTGAATAAGAAATTACTAATCCCCTCATTAATGTGCTTTATTTCGTTTTTCAGTTATGCACAAGAATCGCTTGAAGCATTTGTGAAATTTACAACTCAAGAAATAAATATTGATGGTTTTGAAAACGAAAAAGATTGGGAAACTGCTGATGAGATTTCTGATTTCTGGCAATGGTTCCCTACCGACAACCTAAGAGCAGAACAACGAACCACAGCTAAGTTCCTAGTCGATGACGTCAACTTATACTTACTTGTAACCTCCTATTCAAAATCTTCAGATTATATCATTCCATCGCTGCGACGAGATTATTCTGGAGCAGGAAATGATAACGTAACCGTTATTCTAGATACGTTCATGGATGGAACAAACGGTTTTATGTTTGGCACCAACCCTCTGGGAGTAAAAAGAGAGTCCTTAATCTCAAACGGTGGAAACAACTTTGAAAAAGATTTTAATAAAAGTTGGGATGTAAAATGGGAGACAGAAGCTACACAACAAGATGGAAAAACTGTTTCTGAAATAAAAATACCATTGAAATCGATTCAATATCCAGAAGGATCTACCCAATGGCGGATGAATATGTATCGTCACGATACTCAAACGAAACAATGGTACACTTGGGCTAACATACCTCAAAACCAAACCATTGCTGGCTTGGCTTTTATGGGGATTTTGAATTTTGAAAAACCATTGAAGAAGTCTGGGAAAACAATAGCCCTTATTCCTTATGTGGGTGGGTCCGTTCAAAAGGATTTTGAGCTTGGTGAACAAAAAAACATATTGAATTACGGAGGGGATGCCAAGCTTTCCATTGGAAGTGGAATGAACTTAGATTTGACAATCAATCCAGATTTCTCTCAAGTTGAAGTAGATGACCAAGTCATTAACCTCACCCGTTTTGAAATTAGCCTACCTGAAAAGCGACAATTTTTCATTCAAAACAGTGACTTATTTGTGAACTTTGGAGATCGTAGAGAAGCACAACCTTTCTTCTCCAGAAGAATAGGTGTTGCTAAAGATACCACTGGAACAACCTTTGAAAATAAAATCATAGCTGGAGTTCGACTCAGTGGTAAAATAAACAATGATTTACGTCTTGGTTTTTTAAATATGCAAACTGCCGAAGATCCTACCAATCAAATTGCAAGTAACAACAATACCGTTTTTACCTTACAAAAAAAGGTGCTGGATCGTTCCAATGTGAGCTTTATATTTGTCAATCGACAAACTACCGGAGAACCCGATTTTGAGCATGCCCAAGACCGTTTTAATCGAGTGGTTGGAGCTGACTTCAATTTAGCATCCAAGAGTAATCGATGGACTGGAAGAACTTTTATACATCAATCTTTTAACCCAGAAAAATCAAAAGACGCCTATTCTACTGGATTGAGTTTTGACTATAACGCCCGTGTACATTCAGTATCTTATAATGTCGTTCGGATAGGAGATAATTACAAATCTGATCTTGGGTTTATTAGACGAACAGGGATTTTAAAAAACTATTTCCGTTATACCTACCGTATTTGGTTGAAATCTAAAAACCTTCGATCGCTAAACTTTTCGCAATCATTTTATTATGTAGGGCGTCCAAAAGACAATTACCTCATGACCGATCGAGGAAATTGGTCTGATGCCGAACTTTCTTTTAAAAATCAAGCAAAATTACAATTACGCTACAGCAACCGCTACACATACTTGCTGGACTCTTTTGACCCAACTCGAAGTGACGCTCTTGTACCCTTAGAAGGCCGAACAGGGTACAATTATGATGATGTCGAATTATCATATCAATCGGACAGAAGCAATGTGTTTAATTTCAATGTCAAAAGTTCTTATGGAAACTTCTATAACGGAACTAAATTTTCGGTGTCTTCCCAAATGAATTATCGCGTTCAACCCTATTTTACAGCAAGTATGCGGTTCAATTTTGATCAGATCAGACTTCCTGCACCCTATGCATCTGCCAATTTAATATTGATTGGTCCTAAAGCAGATGTGACCTTTAACAAAAAATTATTCTGGGGTACCTTTTTCCAGTACAGTTCTCAGTCTGAAAATTTTGGGATTAATTCTCGTTTACAATGGAGATTTAGCCCGTTATCTGATTTTTATCTAGTTTATAATGATAATTACTTTGTAACTGATACTTTTGCACCTCAAGTTCGTAGTTTAACGTTTAAGTTAACCTATTGGTTTAATAAATAACAATCAGCTTTATGAGATCCATTTGCACACTATTTATTTTAAGTCTTTTAATCTCTTGTGGTTCGCCAAGTAAAAAAGCAATGCACGTTAGTGGTACAATCGACGGTTTAAGAAAAGGAACCTTATACCTTCAAAAGGTTCAAGATTCTGCTTTAGTTAGCATCGATTCATTCAAAATAGAAAAAGATAAGCCCTTTAGTCTAGGAGATGATATCGATTCTGCTGAGATTTATTATTTATACTTAGAGAAAGAAGATGGTGATAGTTTGAACGATCGCATTCAATTCTTTGGCGAAAAAGGAGAAATTACAATCAATACTTTATTGAAAACCTTTGACAGTAGTGCTCAGATCTCTGGATCTGAAAACCAAGTATTATTAGAAGAATACCAGTCCATGCTCAAGCGTTTTAATGATAAGAGTTTGGATCTTGTTAAGGCTTATTTAGAAGAAGATTCACTGAGCTTAGAAGAAAGAGAAGCTAAGTTTAGTAAAGAATCTAAAAACCTATTAAGACGACGTTACCTATTTGCTTTGAACTATGCCAACAATCATGCGGATAAGGAAGTTGCTGCCTATATTGGCGCGTATGAGGTTAATGATGCTAACCCGAAATTTTTGGATAGCCTGTACAGTAAAATGTCTGAAAACGTAAAAAACTCAACCTATGGGGTTGAGCTTAGTACATATCTTGCTTCTTTAAAGGAGGTTAAAGAGTAACTAACTTATTTAAGTTTTGAAATCTTTTCTGAAATAGATGCAGTTGTTGCGTTTAATTCTTCAACGATTGAATTGAAGTGTTTCTTAGCAGAAGTACCTTCAGCATAATCGTGAATCTTCATGATCAATTCATCGAACAAAACGATTGCTTCGTCAATTAGTTTTTCACTTTTCTTAAAATCTCCTTTAGGATTCATTAGCTCCCACACGTAGATTTCTTCGATCAAAGCACCAACGCTATTATTGATATCTTTCTTGAGTTGTTTTTTACTAGCCATAATGCTTGTTTATTTTTGGTAAAGGTATTGAAAATTATTTTGATTTATGAGGTGTACTTCCATATCAAAT
The DNA here is from genome assembly GCA_003023645.1 of Candidatus Arcticimaribacter sp. Classification (GTDB taxonomy): domain Bacteria; phylum Bacteroidota; class Bacteroidia; order Flavobacteriales; family Flavobacteriaceae; genus Arcticimaribacter. Next base: position 5,566 of record PXYQ01000084.1, read on the forward strand.
CACAGAAACAGCAAGTCAACAGTTTTAACTACCTTAATTGTTGAAGTGCCTTCTTGATGTGTGTGTCGGGCATAAGACTACTATGCACATAAGACACCAATCCTTCTTTGTCGATTACAAAGGTTATCCGTTTGGTAAACAACCCGAATAGGATTTTTGGCAACTTAAATAAACGTTGAACTTTCTTCTTCGAATCCGATAATAAAACAAAGGGAAGCTTGTGACGCGTAGCGAATTTCTGATGGCTTTTAACACCATCGGAACTGATCCCAATCACTTCTGCACCCAATTCTAAAAACTCTTCGTAATGATCTCTAAAGCTACACGCCTCGGCAGTACACCCTGGCGTTTCATCTTTGGGGTAGAAATAAACTACAAGAGGTTTTACCCCTAACACGGTTTCGCTATTAAAAAGTTCACCATGCTGGTTTAATAATTCAAAATGTGGAATGCGATCCCCTACTTTTAGGCTCATAATTTTTCGGAATAAGTAACAAAGTTTCTGGGAGTTTCATAAAGAACAACCTCCATGCTTTGTTCGCTAGTAAGTATTTTTTTTAGTTTGTTGTAAATAACTACAACGATATTTTCAGCTGTAGGAATTGTATCTGCAAACTCAGGAACTTCGATATTCAGATTCTTGTGATCGAAGGCATCTTCAACTTCAGATTTGATGTAATCTTTTAGAACTTTCATATCCATTACATAACCTGTGTCTGGATCAATCGGTCCAGTTACACTTACAATCAACTCGTAATTGTGCCCATGGAAGTTAGGATTGGAGCATTTACCAAAAATAGCATCATTCTGTTCGTCGGACCAATCTTTTCGGTACAAGCGGTGTGCTGCATTAAAATGTGCTTTTCTACTTACGGTAACCTTCATAAATTTTCTTTTAAATAGTTATAAAAACGATCAAAAATAATTGCAAACCAAACAGTATATGCAGCTGGATTATTAATTAAATCGGCATGAATCAGATCAATATCCATCCATTTCCAAGAAGCAACTTCTTCTGAATTTATTGAAGGTTCACCTTCGTAGCGCCCTAACATTACATGATCTAGTTCATGTTCTGTAAGGCCATTATCAAAAGGAGCTTTGTAAATAAAGTTGAATAGATATTCTAATGGGGTTTCAAAACCCATTTCTTCTTGTAGTCTTCGAAGACCAGCTTCAATATTCTCTTCTCCATCGCGTTGGTGACTACAACAAGTATTGGTCCACAAGCCTGGTGAGTGGTATTTTTGAAGCGCACGTTGCTGCAACATCAGTTCGTTGTTGCCATTGATTACAAAAACCGAAAAGGCACGATGTAATAGTGCTTTCTCATGGGCTTCCATTTTAGGCATCAATCCAATTGGTTCGTCATTCGAGTTAACTAGGATAACTTTTTCTTCTTCCATGCCCGTCAAAATTACAAAATTAATTTATCAAAAACCTAATTTGAAATGAATCACACTTCCTATATATATTCGTATTTTTGGGTAAAATTAAATTCATGTTTTTAGAAGAAATCGCAAGAAGGAGAACCTTTGGAATTATTTCACATCCCGATGCCGGTAAAACAACACTGACTGAAAAATTACTCCTTTTTGGAGGTGCTATTCAGGAAGCTGGGGCTGTAAAATCGAATAAGATCAAAAAAGGAGCTACGAGTGATTTTATGGAAATCGAACGCCAGAGAGGAATCTCGGTCGCAACCTCAGTTCTTGCATTTATATATAAAGACAAAAAGATAAACATCCTTGATACACCCGGTCACAAGGATTTTGCAGAAGACACCTTCAGAACCCTCACCGCCGTTGACAGTGTTATTGTAGTTGTCGATGTAGCGAAAGGAGTGGAAGAACAAACCGAAAAACTGGTTGAAGTATGTCGCATGAGAAGTATTCCGATCATAGTATTCATTAACAAACTGGATCGTGAAGGAAAAGATTCGTTTGATTTATTGGACGAGATCGAGGCCAAGTTAGGCTTACGGGTTACCCCACTCTCCCACCCGATTGGAATGGGTTATGACTTTAAGGGAATTTATAACATCTGGAATAAGAACGCAAAACTGTTTTTGGAAGATGATCATCAGTCTAAAAACAATACCGTTTCTTTTGACTCTCTTGAAGATTCAGAACTAGAACGACTGATTGGTACTGCCTCGCTCGAAACTCTAAAGGAAGAATTGGATTTGGTCGATGGTGTATACCCTCCTTTTTCGCAAGAAGAATATTTAGCAGGAACCTTACAACCTGTGTTTTTTGGTTCTGCTTTGAATAATTTTGGTGTGCAAGAGTTATTGGATTGTTTCATTGACATTGCCCCAGCCCCCCTAGAAAAACAAGCAGAAGAACGTTTGATCAAACCCGACGAGAAGGCTTTCAGCGGTTTTGTTTTTAAAATACACGCCAATATGGATCCTAATCACAGGGATCGCTTAGCTTTCATTAAAATCGTTTCTGGGACCTTTGAACGTAACACACCCTACCTCCACGTTCGAAATAATAAAAAAGTGAAATTCTCAAGCCCTAATGCCTTTTTTGCAGAACGAAAAGAGATTGTAGATATTTCTTATCCTGGAGATATTGTCGGATTACATGATACTGGGAATTTCAAAATTGGAGATTCCTTAACTTCTGGAGAACAGATACATTTCAAAGGAATACCAAGTTTTTCTCCGGAACACTTCCGTTACATCAACAATGCTGATCCGATGAAATCGAAACAGTTGAACAAAGGGATTGATCAACTAATGGATGAAGGTGTTGCTCAATTGTTTACCATGTCGATGAATAATCGGAAAATTATCGGAACCGTTGGAGCGCTTCAATTTGAGGTGATACAATACCGTTTAGAACATGAGTACGGTGCGATCTGTTCTTATGAAAACCTCAATGTTTTTAAAGCGTGTTGGGTTGAACCAGAAGATGAAAAGAATCAAGAATTTGCAGACTTCAGACGTGTTAAACAAAAGTTTCTTGCGACAGATAAACAAGGTCAAATGGTGTTTTTGGCAGATTCTAGTTTTTCTCTTCAAATGACTCAACAGAAGTATCCTTCGGTTAAGTTTCATTTGACTTCAGAGTTTTAGAGGTTAGGGTATTCAATAATTTTAAATAAA
>PXYQ01000085.1 GCA_003023645.1 Candidatus Arcticimaribacter sp.
AGCATCGGGATATATTAGTCTTGGTTTACTCAAACAAGATTTGGCATTTGTATCTGATTTTGATCGAAGTCAAACGCAACCCTGGACCTATTTAGTGAATACAGCTCAGGTTCGATTTGCACATCCGTTGAATCCATTCTATTTGAATCAACTGAAAAATAACAACCATTTGGAGCAGTATATCGTATATATTCCTTCGCCTGTTCTTCGTTTCATTAATCGTGCTTTTGGTACATTAATTCCAATTGACCAAATGTTGAAAAACGAGCAAGAATTACAAACAATATTGAATCAGCATGCTTTATTGAAGGATTAAAAGGCTGTTAAAAAATTTCTTCCTAGGCAAAATTATAGTAGGTTTGAAGCATGAAATTCGATTGGAAAATCTTCGGCTTTTTACTACCTATTTTTTTTAGCTCCTTCACTTTAACAGGGCAAAATTTTGAGATCAAACCTCAAACCTATGAAGTCGAAGGAAACAAAGAGTCGCTTTTGCTACCTAAAAAAGATCCAAACGCTCTGCCAGACTATCTTCAGAAAGAGTTTTTTAAAAACACGCCGAATCTAGGCGATCAAAACGATCATTTTGATCGCCCTGAAATTGACATGAGTAATCAAGAGACTTTTGTTGATCCAGGAGATTACTATCTCAATAAACTACAAACTCCAGAAAACGAAAGAAATCCTGTTGATTTTAAAGTTGATCAATATTTAGGGGATTTTAAAAGTAATGCGCCTTTTGTTCAGGTCATCTTTAGAGATCATGAAGCTCCAGATGGGGATCGTGTTAGGATTTTATTCAATGATCGCGAAGTAGAAGCTAACGTGCTCTTAGAGCAACGCTTTAAAAGACTCAATGTAGATTTACTATCCGGCTTCAATAAGATTGAATTCATAGCTCTCAATCAGGGCGATTCAGGCCCCAATACTGCAGAAGTTCGAGTATATGACGACCAAGGTGGATTGATCATGGCAAATCAATGGAACCTAGCTACAGGTACCAAAGCCACATTAATTGTAGTAAAAGAGTAGCTGTTTATTACTTTCAAATAAAAAGCAACAAAAATATTACATTAGTTGCTTATTAAACTTAATTCTTACATAATGAAAAATAATATACATCTAATAGTAAGTAGCTTTGCTATTGGCTTGATTCTAGTGGGATGTGCTCCCAAAACAGAAAAAGCAACTGGAATTGACCTGTCCTTAATGGATACAACCGTGCGTCCACAAGACGACTTTTACAACTATGTCAATGGAACATGGATGAAAAATGCTGAAATTCCTGATGACAAAACCCGTTGGGGGAGTTTCAATGAGCTTCGTGAAAATACAGATGCCGATGTTCTTGCATTATTAAAAGAAGCAGCGGCTAAAGAACAGGATGAAACTTCAGATGAAGGAAAAGCAGTTTTACTTTTTAAACTTGTAAACGATACCATCACAAGAGATGCAGATGGTATAAACCCGCTGAAACCCTTTCTTAACCAAATCGATCAAATTGCTTCTTTAGAAGATGTGCAAAATTATTTGATTAAAACCCAGCCTTATGGGGGTGGTGGAATTTTTGGGTTTTATGTTTCTTCCGATGCAAAAGACAGCAACAAAAATGCTCCCCACGTTTATGCAGGACCTTTGGGTATCGAACGTGATTACTACGTAAAGGATGATGATGATTCTAAGAAAGTAAAAGCGCAATACGAAACACATGTAGCGCGTATGTTTGGCTTCTTAGGTTCAGATGAAACGGAGTCTGCTGCTTTGGCAGCTACCGTTGTTGCAATGGAAACTCAAATGGCTGCAGCTCGATTAGACAAAGTAGAACGTCGTGATCCGGCTAAGCGTTATAATCCTACCGCAATGGAAGGCTTACAAAGTTTGGTGTCTTCGGTTAACTGGAATGCATACTTTAACGGCATTGGTGCAAAAGGCTTAGAGGAGATAATCGTTACTGACCTTGGTTATTTTACTGCTCTAAATGGTTTATTAGAAAACAACAGTTTAGCCGATTGGAAAGCCTATTTAAAATGGACTCTAGTAGATCAAGCTGCAAGCGAATTGACTACTGAAATGGAAACGGCTAATTGGGATTTTTATTCTAAAACACTTCGTGGTGCTAAAGCCCAACGACCCTTAGAAAAAAGAGCGCTATCGCGTGTAAACAGAAATTTAGGTCAACCTCTTGGAAAATTATATGTAGCGGAAAAATTCCCGCCAGCAGCTAAAGAACAAATGAAAGAATTGGTTGGTAATTTGATTAAAGCCTATACCGCTCGTATCAATAATTTGGAATGGATGGATGCTTCGACCAAAGAGAAAGCTATTGAAAAACTTGAAAAAACAACAGTAAAAGTTGGGTATCCAGATCAGTGGGAAGACTACAGTGCTTTAACACTAAATAATACCGATGGAACTGTTTCTTATTTCGGAGCGATGCGCAATATTGCTCGTTTCAACTTCAACAAAGATCTAGAGGACCTTAAAAAACCTGTGGATAAAAGCAAATGGTATATGTCGCCTCAGACCGTAAATGCATATTACAATCCACCCTATAACGAGATTGTATTTCCAGCTGCAATTTTACAACCTCCATTCTTTGATTTCAAAGCAGATGCTGCAGTGAATTATGGTGGAATTGGTGGTGTAATTGGTCACGAAATATCACATGGATTTGATGATAGCGGAGCAGATTATGATGCCGATGGAAACTTAAAAAACTGGTGGACAGAAGCAGATTTGACAGAATTTAATCGTTTGGGTGATAATTTGGCAACTCAATATAGTGCTATCGAAGTGCTCCCTGAAACCTTCATCAATGGAAAGTTTACCTTAGGTGAAAACATTGGAGATGTTGGTGGAATTCATGCCTCATATGATGCATTGAAACTACATTTCGACACGCATGGAAAACCAGAGCCAATCGATGGGTTCTCTGCTGAAGAACGTTTTTTCCTTTCATGGGGAACCATTTGGAGAGCAAAAATAAGAGATGAGGCACTTAAAAATCAAGTGAAAACCGATCCACATTCTCCCGGAATTCAACGTGCAATGCAACCGCTTAAAAACATGGATGCATTCTACGCTACTTTCGATGTGAAAGAAGGAGATGCAATGTATTTGAAACCAGAAGATCGCGTATATATTTGGTAAAAAAATATTATCTATTTTCTATGAAAGCCAAGGCATATGTCTTGGCTTTTTTTATCTTTAAACATCATGGATTTACTCACCTCTTTATTTCAAAAACTAATCAGCTCCATCGAGTTGGTCATGTTCTTCTTGGTCATTGGAGGCGGACTATTTCTACTCTTTCAAATAAGAGCCAAGCCCTTGCTCTTAATAAAAACATCCTTCCAATTGCTTTTTAGTAAAGAAGGCGGAGCGGGTATTTCTAGATTTCAAGCCTTATCGGCTGTATTAGCCTCTACCGTTGGTTTAGGTAATATTTCTGGAGTTGCCATTGCCATTTATATGGGAGGTCCAGGCGTAATGCTATGGATGTGGGTTACTGCAATTATTGGTGCAATTATTAAATTTTACTCCTGTACACTTGCCGTTCTATATCGAGAAAAAGAAGAAGACGGAAGCCCGTTAGGAGGGCCGATGTATTATATGAAAATTGCCTTACCAAAATTCGGGAAGCCTTTTGCCGTTTGGTTTTCGATAGCTGGCTTGTTTGGTGTACTCCCCGCTTTTACCGCCAATCAACTTACTCAAACCTTGGTTAGTGTAATCGATCCTAATCAATACATAGATCTTGGGATTCTGAATTGGAAGATTATCATAGGATTAATCTTAGCAATAATAAGTGCAGTTGTAATCTTAGGGGGACTAAAGAAAATAGTGGAAGTTACTTCCATGCTGGTTCCTATAATGGTGGGGCTTTATTTTGGCATTGGAGTTACCATGTTGGCCATGAATGCAGAAGCAATAATCCCTGCCTTACAACAAATTTTTAGCGAAGCCTTTTCTGTACACGCAGCAGCAACAGGTGGTTTTTGGGCTTTGGTGATTTTGGGCGTTCGCCGTGCTGTATTTTCGAACGAAAGTGGTATTGGTAATGCACCAATGTATCACGGCCAATCGAACACCAAAAATCCCATTCATGAGGGCTTGGTAGCTTCTTTGGGCCCCTTATTAGACACTGTTTTGGTGTGTTCGATTACTGGGCTTATTATTATTATAAGCGGAGCAACTGAACTCACGCAACTAAACGGCATTGAGCTCACTTTAGAGGCTTTTAACCGTTTGTTTTTTGGAATCGGAGATGAATTACTCCTACTTATGGTATTTGTTTTTGGAATTTCAAGCCTGTTTACTTATTCTTATTATGGTGTAAAGTGCTTGGGCTACTTGACTCAAAAAAAATGGGGCCCATGGTACAATTACATCTACATCGTCAGTATTGTGTTTTCCGCAGTAGCAACGGTTGATCTTGTAATCGGGATTATCGATCTATCCTTTGCACTAATGGCTATTCCCAATATGATAACCCTTCTTTGGCTTTCTAAAAAAGTAAAAGGATTATTGTTTGCAACCACTTAAAAACGTGTTTCTGTATAGAATATTTACACCAAACCAGAGGACGCTTTTTTTTTTAGTACATTTATTGAACAAACACAATAACGTACTATTATGAAAAAATTCTTAATTTACTCTTTTAGTTTGCTCCTCTTGATGAGTAGTTTTAATCTTGAAGCACAACGCAAAAAAAAGAAAGTTGAAAAAGCAGAGGAAATTTCCTTAGAGGCTTTTAAATTCAGAAATATAGGTCCCGCCTTTTTATCTGGACGGATTGCAGATATTGCAGTCCATCCTGACAATGACAACGTATGGTATGTCGCTGTAGGATCTGGTGGCGTTTGGAAAACAGAAAATTCAGGAACAACTTGGTCGCCCATCTTCGATGATCAAGTATCGTATTCTACTGGTTGTATAACCATCGATCCAAACGACCCGGCTCGGATCTGGGTTGGAAGTGGTGAAAATGTTGGAGGCCGACATGTAGGCTATGGCGATGGAGTTTATCTCAGTCCAGATAGTGGAGCAACATGGAAAAACATGGGGCTTAAAAATTCGGAGCACATCTCAAAAATCGTAGTGCACCCCAACAATTCTGATGTTGTATGGGTTGCTAGTCAAGGACCTCTTTGGAAAAAAGGCGGAGAACGTGGCGTTTACAAAACAACTAATGGTGGTAAAAACTGGAAACGCGTATTAGGAAATTCAGAATGGACCGGTGCTACCGATCTATTGATCGATCCGAATGATCCACAAATATTATATGCAGCTACTTGGGATCGACACCGAACTGTTGCCGCTTATATGGGAGGTGGACCTGGATCTGGGATTCATCGTTCTACAGATGGAGGAGAAACTTGGGAAAAACTATCCAACGGACTTCCAAAGTCTAATATGGGGAAAATTGGTTTAGCACTTTCACCTCAAAAATCAAATGTAGTTTATGCAGCTATCGAACTCGATAGAACCCAAGGAGGAGTTTATCGTTCGGCAGATGGCGGAAGCTCTTGGAGTAAAATGTCCGATACCGTTTCTGGTGGAACAGGACCACATTATTATCAAGAATTATATGCTAGTCCACACAAATTCGATCGCCTATACCTAATGAATGTTCGTGTATTGACTTCTGAAGATGGTGGAAAATCTTTTACCCAACTGAAAGAAGAAAAAAAGCATTCGGATAATCATGCCTTGATTTTCAAAAAGGATGATCCCAATTATTTAATGATTGGAACTGATGCTGGAATTTATGAGAGTTTTGATTTAGCGCAAAACTGGAGATACATCAAAAACTTACCCCTAACACAATTCTATAAGGTTGCTGTGAATAATGCAGAACCCTTTTACAGTATTTTTGGTGGAACTCAAGATAATGGCTCCGTAGGTGGACCATCTGCAACGGACGAGCGCGAAGGTATTGCAAATAAACATTGGTATAAAACACTGTTTGCCGACGGTCATCAATCGGCTACAGACCCAGTTCATGACGATATCATTTACGCAGAAACACAACAAGGAGGACTCCATCGAATTGATTTAACCTCTGGGGAGCCCGTAATGATTCAGCCACAAGCTCAAGAAGGAGATCCTTATGAGCGTTTCAATTGGGATGCACCTATATTAGTGAGTCCACACAATCCAGCACGTTTATACTTTGCATCTTATCGGGTTTGGAAATCCGAAAGTCGTGGAGACGATTGGGAGCCTATTTCAGGAGATTTAACGCGTAACGAAGAGCGTATCGAACTTCCAATTATGGGACGTCAACAAAGCTGGGATAACCCATGGGATGTTGGAGCAATGTCGAATTACAATTCCATTACGTCCTTATCAGAATCTCCTATAAAAGAAGGGGTTCTTTTTGCTGGAACTGACGATGGATATATTCAAATATCTCAAAATGGTGGTCAACAGTGGAATCAGATTCCAGTGACAAAACTGGGTCTTCCCAATCGTTCTTTTGTGAATGACATCAAAGCCGATTTATTTGACTCAAATACTGTTTATGTCGTTTTAGACAATCATAAAGAAGGAGATTTTAATCCTTATATTTATAAAAGTACTGATCTTGGGGTTAGCTGGAAATCGATCAGCAGTAACCTTCCAAAGCGTACTTTAGTTTGGAGAATCGTGCAAGATCACGTAAACAAGAACTTGCTTTTTGCTGCTACCGAATTTGGCGTATATGTAAGTTTAAATGCAGGTACGGCTTGGCAAAAACTCCCCGGTACACCAACCCTTCCTTTTCGGGATTTAACCATCCAAAAAAGAGAAAATGATTTGGTTGCTGCATCCTTTGGACGTGGTTTTTATGTCTTAGACGACTACAGTGCTTTGCGTGAAATGACTGCTGAGAACTTAAAGCGTAAAGGGAAATTATTTGCTCCTAGAACTGCCAAATGGTATGTACCAAGAAGCAATGTTGGTAATACAGGTGCTGATTATTTCTTCTCAAAAAATCCAACCTTTGGAGCTGTTTTCACCTATCACTTATCGGATGATTTTAGCACTAAAAAAGAGGTTCGAAAAAAGCGTGAGAAAGAGCTGAATAAAAAAAAGCTCAATGTTCCTTTCCCAGGCTGGGATGCTCTTGATCTTGAAAAAGATGAAAAAGGTGCCAAAGTACTTCTTACAATTCAAGACCCTCAGGGCAATATCATCAGAAAAATAAGTGCCAAAGCAAAAAAAGGGAGTAACCGAATTGCTTGGGATTTAAAACACTTCAATCCTTTTTCTATTCCAGAAAATGGAAAAATAAAAAAAGGAGGATATAACTCGGGCGCACTTGCCATTCCACAAGCATACACTGCAACGCTCTATCTCGAAGACAATGGCGTTGTAACTCAATTGGACGAGCCCATTGTTTTTGATGTAAAACCCATTCGCGAAGGAGTACTTCAAGGCGTGTCCCATCAGGAATACGATGAATACCGTAACAACTTGAGTGCTTTAATTAAAAAGCTGGATGTTTTAGAAGATGTTTTAGAGCGTGGTGAAGAAAAGTTAATGGCTTTAAAAGCGGCATTAAACAATTCGAACATCGCTCCAGGACCAATAAACAAGGAAATTCAAGCCCTTCAAAAAGAAGCGATTGCGATTAAAAAATCTGTAGAAGGCAGTCCTTCGAAAGATGAAATTGGCGAACGTACACCTCCCGGGATTCAAACACATCTCCGAGTAGCTTACAGAGGTATGAGGTCAACCTATGGGCCAACGCCATTGCATCAAAAAAGTATGGCATTGGCTAAAAAAATGACCTTGAAGATCGAAGCAAAAATAACAAGTCTTCAAAACGATAAAATAAAACCTTTAGAGCAAAAGTTAAAAACATTAGGAGCACCCTACATACAAGGGCAAGGCATCGAATAAATAATCTAAACCCCTACTGATTTAGTTTCAGTAGGGGTTTTAATTTCAAGCGCTATGACATTCAGGAATATTCAAGGAGTATCTATTGATCCGATTTCGTATACCAAAGCAATGGTATCCAAATACCCCTATGCTACTATCCACATAGGGACTGATTCTCAAAGTATAGCGAAGCGAACACTTTACGCAACTGTAATTGCCTATCGACTGGGCAACCGTGGAGTACATTATATCGTTCATAAAATTGGCGTACCTAAAATTAAAGACCTGTGGACACGCTTGTGGAAAGAAACCGAAATGAGTATTGATATTGCTGAGCAAATGAAAAGCAAACTAGACATCGATATTCAAATTGATATGGATTATAACGAAGATGAAAACTTTAAATCCAATCGATTGGTCAATGCATCCCGTGGTTGGGCTAATTCTTTAGGATATCAAGTCAATATGAAACCCAATATTCAAGTGGCAACTCGAGCTGCTGATCATCATTGTAAATGAGTGTTTTTAAGCCTAAAAATAGCCACAAGTAAACACCTTTTAATTTCCCAATCTTTTATGTCTTGTAGCCTCAAAAACTATAAAGGAATATGATATATTTGTTGGTATTCAAAACTATTGATTCCCATTTATGAAGGCATTTATTTTCGATCTTGATGGTGTACTTGTAGACACCGCTAAATACCATTACATCGCTTGGAAAACGATTGGCACTAGCTTTAATTTCAATCT
>PXYQ01000086.1 GCA_003023645.1 Candidatus Arcticimaribacter sp.
CTATTAAATCTTGGTTCGTTTTTTTCATACCATGTTTCCCAGTTCGCTAGGTCAGTACCCTCTCTTTCTCTTGAGGTTCCACTATAGGAACCATAAAAACAGTTGCCTGTAGCTTCATCTCTTGGCGTAGTTGTACCAGCTATTCCAGTGTTAATTTCTAGGGCTTCCCCATTGACCAAATGCATTGTAAATATGTATTTTACATTACTCAATAAAACTAGATCCAAATCACTCAAGTCGAAATCAACCCATAAACTTGAAAAACTAGTTGGAATAGTTTTTATTTTACTTTCTATAATCACACCATTTTCATTTCGAACATCTAGCTGAACGGCTACATTGGCAGGTACACTTCTTGTAGGGGAATCAATATATCCAAAACCATGAATCAATAGGAAAGAAAAATTTGAAAGCAACACATCCTCTTCAACAATGATAGTCTGACCACCTCCAACATTACGAGGTCCAAAATCAGGATATGCAGCAGACGATTCACGATCGTCACCACCAAACCATTGACTAAAGTTTGAGGTCTCATCACAAGCGATTGAAAAGCTTTCGGTATATGTTGAATTATCTACATATCCAATATTTACAACATAATCTTTAACATCACCATTTTCTGCAGATACGGTATAGGTTATGGGAGCATCAAAGTTTTGGGTAGCATCAGTTGAAGGGAAAATTGTAGCATAGCTTGAAGTTGTTATCTGAGGAACCAAATTCTGTAAATCACTTCCAGTAGGCACATTAACTTGTATTGTATTATTTTCTTGATCAATTTGACCAACATATACCTGACTATCGATTGTTAAAAGGAAAGAGCTAATTAAGTTCTCAGTCGATGCAGTTCTAACAATTACAACATCATACTCACGCTCATTACCATTCTCTGCAGTAACAATATAGCTTCTCCCTTCAAAATTAAGTTCTTGATAATTTAAATGCGAGTTAATAGTAGAATTTTCAGAAATCATTATATAGATATTAACATCCGTTAGATCTGTATTTAATGATGTAGATACTGTAATTGTATTGTTGTTATTATCAATATCTGCTTGTTGAAATTCATTTTCAATTTCGATTAAGAACGAGGTGACAAAATTTGCGGAATTTTTTTCAAACACAGCAATGGTTTTATAAATACGTTTGTCTCCATTCTCTGCTGTTACTAGATAAGATATTTTGTCATGATAACCATTAATTGAACTAGCTACTACTGCAGCATTTTCTGAAACTACAATTTCAGGTACAAGCCCGTTTGGATCAAATCCAAAAGGAAAAGATAGTGTAATTGTATTTGCATCATTGTCAACAACCCCTTGAATTGAGCTTTCTCCATTTGGCATCGTAAACGAAATGATCATGTTTTGAACATTCGGAGCTCGAACAAATACTACTGTATAGTCTCGAGTATTTCCATTTTCGGCAGTAACTATAAGGGTGTTTTCCTCATTGAAGTTTTGAGTAACTCCGCTTGCTGGTGCAACTGTAGCATTCTCAGAAACTATAATGTTGGAAGTTAGATTATTGATTTCGAAATCAAAAGGGATATTTACCGTAACAGAATTTTCGAGATTATCGATAATTCCAATAATCATATCATCGTTATTTGGAATGGTGAATTCTGTAATTAAGTTCTCCGAATTGGGTGCAATAGTAGTTGAAACTGTGTATGTTTTTATAACTCCCTTTTCAGAAGTTACGTCATAAGTTATTGGGTTTTCAAAATTACGTTCTAAAGTTGCTTGAGGGCTAATTGTCGCATTCTCTGATATTTCAATTTGTGGAGTAAGTTCGGTTAGATCAAATCCAAAGGGAACTTGAATATGAATTAAATTATTTTCATCATCAATATACTCTGCTGCAATATTAGAGTCCTCAGGTGTTGGAAACTCAAATGAAGTAATGTAATTCTCTTCATTCTCATCACGTTCAACAAGAATAGAATACTCTCGCTCTTCGCCATTTTCAGCAGTAATAGTAAACTTCACATCCTTTGTAAAATCGAATCTGTTATCTAATGCTGGGCTAATTTCAGAAAAAGGTGAAATTGTAGCACTTACAACTAGAGAAGTTAAATCAAATGTATAAGGAATTTTTAAATTAATAATATTTGCTACTTGATCAACCTCACCTAAAACATAAAGCGATTCAACTGCAGAAACATAAAATGCAATAATTTTATTCTCTGAGTTATCCACTTTAATAATAGTCAACTTGTAAACTTTGGACTTCCCATCCTCCGAAGTAATGGTATAATCAATTATAGAATCAAAATCAAGTGTTTCAAAAGTACTAGAAGCTATCGCTGCATTTTCCGAAATAGTGATGTTTGGTGCAAAAGAGGCGAAATCAAAAGTAGACGGAAGTTCAATCTGTATAGTACCTGCATCATGATCTAACAGGCCAGTATGAGTTTCATCACCATCTAAAATCTCAAATGAATTGATAAAATTCTCACTATTACCAAGTCTATTGATCACAATGTCGTAAACCTGAATATCTCCATTTTCTGCTGTTACTGTTATTGCTGATAAGTTTTGTAGATTAATGGTTTGATTTGAAGGGAAAATTGTGGCACCCTCAGAAATCGATGTTTCTAAATGCACACTTGATAAATCAAAATCATAGGGAACTGTAAAAGTAATTTGATTTGAACTTGAATCAAATTCAATAATAATTTCCGATTCATTAGAATTTACTGCAATAATACTGTTCGCACCATTTAGGATAATTGGATCAGATTTACAGCTTATAAATACTAAAGAAAGTATTAAAAATTTACACACAGATTTGAAGTCAGATAGACTGAGAGCTCTATTAAACATAATTTTTTCACAATAAGATTGGACTATAAACATACAAAAAAACAAACATAAATGACTTTTATTAATAAGCTTTCAGCTTTTTTTTATAAATCTACTAACAAACAACTAAGTAATGCATTTGCTAGGCGTTGGTCAAGGAGTCAAATCAAATGTAATTTCGATTTAAAACAAAAAATATCACCTAAATTGTAGGCACAACAAAAACTCATTCTTATGAAAACAATGACCTGTAAACAATTAGGCGGAGCCTGTGATCAGACCTTTAGAGCTGCAACTTTTGAAGAAATGGCAAGCCTCAGCAAAGAACATGGAAAAGAAATGTTTAAGAAAAATGATGCAGCACACCTAGAAGCTATGAAGGCAATGCAATTGCTAATGGAAACTCCTAATGCTATGCAAGATTGGTTCGAAGAAAAGAAACAGGCGTTTAATGCGCTTCCCGAAGACTAGTAGTTAGTCTACAAAAAACTCTGAACAGCTAGCCGATACGAATCCATTCCAAAACCGAGGATCAATCCTTTTGCATTGGGTGTAATATAAGATGTATGTCTAAAATCTTCTCGTGCAAATGTATTCGATATATGAACTTCAATTACTGGCGTATCAATTGCTTTTATAGCATCCCCTATTCCCACAGAAGTATGCGTGTAAGCAGCTGCGTTGAGAATAATACCGTCAGAAGTAAACCCAACTTGTTGCAACTGGTCGATCAGTTCTCCTTCAATATTCGATTGAAAATAATCAAAAGTAACTTGAGGAAATTTCCCTTGCAATTCTTCAAAAAAAGCATCGAAGGTTTGATTCCCATAAATACCCGGTTCACGTTGACCGAGGAGATTTAAGTTTGGACCGTTGATGATGCTGATTTTCATTTGTCTAATTTTAAACAAAAGTAAGTAAAGTTTTTTTTAGAATTGTCTTCCCTTGCATTGAACGGATAAAAGAAGGCAAAAATGCTTAATTTTGATTTATGCAATGGAAACAAGCACTTGTACATTTTGAACAATATCTTAAAATTGAACGTGGCTTGTCCGTCAATTCGATTAACAGTTATTCTCTAGATGTACAAGCCTTAGTGATCTTCCATAAAGAGAATGATTCGTGCACACCTTTGAGCTGCTCTAAGGAGGACGTACAGCGTTTTTTATACGAAGAAGCGAAAGAAGTGGAGGCACGTTCTCAAGCGCGTCGGATATCCGGTTTAAAGAGTTTTTTTAATTTTCTGATTTTTGAAGGCTATCGAGAAAACTCACCCATTGACTTAATAGAAAGTCCAAAATTAGGACGAAAACTTCCTACGGTATTATCCCTTTCCGAAATCGAGCGATTACTTGATTGCATTGACCTTAGTCATGCGCAAGGGCATCGAAATAGAGCCATTATTGAAACGCTTTATGGAAGTGGATTACGTGTAAGTGAACTGGTTGACCTCAAGATTTCAGATTTGTACTTTGATGAAAATATGATGCTCATAAACGGGAAAGGAGACAAACAACGTTTGGTTCCCCTAGGAGCATTTGCCAAAAAGTTTATTCAACTTTACATCGATGATGTTCGGGTACTAAACAAAATAAGCAATGAAGATCGGGATACCTTATTTTTAAATCGCAATGGGAAAAAACTCACCAGAGCAATGATTTTCACAATCGTACGTCAGCTGGGACAAGTGATTGGTATTGAAAAGAAAATCAGTCCACACACCTTCCGGCATTCCTTTGCAACACACCTGCTAGAAAATGGAGCAGATTTAAGAACAATCCAAACCCTAATGGGGCATGAAAGCATTACAACCACAGAAGTATATATGCATTTAGACACCCAGCATTTGAGTCAGGTATTAAAAGATTTTCACCCGAGAAACAATTAGTTATTCTGCCATAACATTGACAACCAAACGGAAACCTTCTCCGTGAATATTCAATATTTCAACATTAGGATCGGTTCGAAGATACTTTCTCAACTTGGCAATATACACATCCATACTTCGTGAAGTGAAATAATTATCATCATGCCAAATTTTGTTTAACGCAGTTTCGCGAGAAAGCAAATCATTGACATGTAAAGCAAGCAAACGCAACAATTGATTTTCTTTTGGAGATAATTTTATTGGATCTGTATCTTTAAAAGTTAGCATTCTTAATTTGGAATTGAAATCAAAAGAGCCAATTGTAAAATCAATTTCTTCAGATTCAATGGATGGTTGAACTACTCTCCTAGAAAGGATGGATTTAATTTTTGCCAGTAAAACCTCCGAATCAAAGGGTTTAGAAATATAATCGTCAGCTCCAAGCTTAAATCCTTTCAAAACATCTTCCTTGAGAGTTTTAGCTGTTAAAAAAATCAAAGGAACTGCATCGTTCTTTTCACGAATTTCTTTAGCCAAAGTAAAGCCGTCTTTGTAAGGCATCATAACATCTAAAAGACAGAGATCATAAATATCTTTCTTAAATTTCTCAAAACCTTCAATTCCGTTTTTCGCAAGTGTTACCTCATACCCATTTATTGATAAATATTCTCTAAGAATACTACCAAAGTTTGGATCATCTTCAACTAATAATATTTTTTTACTTTCTACTTTCATTTCTCTACAGTGTTAATTCAAATTAAACATTGATTCTCGGGGTGGCTATTGGTAAACGAATTTGAAACGTAGTACCAACTTCTAATGCACTACTTACATGAATCGTGCCGTTATGCAATTCAATGATTTTTTTGACATAAGAGAGGCCGAGTCCGTGCCCTTTGATGTTGTGTATATTGCCTCCTTGTTGGCGATAAAACTTCTTGAATATTAATTTCAACGTATCCGAATTCATTCCCATGCCGTGATCTTGTATTTCAAAAACCCAAACATCTTCTTCATTAAAAGTACGAACTTTAATTAAAGGTGCCTCTAGTGAATACTTTATCGCATTGTCTAACAAATTGACAAAGACATTCATGAAATGGTTTTTATCGACAATAACGTTTTGTTTACTGGCTTTCAAATCACTCGTTATGGTACCTTTTTCGCTTTGAACAATCAATGCAACATGACTAATAGCTTCTTCAACCAAAGGGTTCATTGCAAAGGATTGTAAATCCAAAGGTGTAGATCCTCGATCGAGTTGTGAAATCATAAGAACATTTTCAACTTGATCTTGCATTCGCTTATTCTCTTCTCTTAGCATGTTCAAATAGCGATCTACCTTTTCTTCGTCCTTCTTTACATTCTTATTTTGCAGTGCGTCAATTGCAAGGTTAATTGTTGCAATAGGAGTTTTAAACTCGTGCGACATATTGTTAATGAAGTCCGATTTAATTTCAGATATTTTTTTCTGCTGTACGATCTCGTAAACAGAATACGAACAAACAATGATAATTAATAAAGTTAGTACCAAAGACAAAAGGGTAATTCCTACAATAGACGAACGCAGATAAGTGTTTTTTTCTGGAAAAGAAACGACTAAATCGTAGGTATTCACGCCTTCATTTTCTAAAAACAAAGGAACCGAATACTGAGGCCCTTTTTGGCTTTCAGCATAATTATTTGAAGTTACTTTAGTTGCTAATCCATCACTAAATACGCCAAACTCAAAAGGAGTGATGATATTCCTTTCAATAAGTGCACGTCTGAGAATCACATCGAGTTCATAAGAATTTAATCGCTTGTGAATAGGAAATGTATTGGCAATGTTGGTGAAAAAATTCTTGTAGGTGGCTTGATCAAAAGCATTGATCCGTTCAAAGTCTTTCAACTTTTCAATGGTTAAAGAAATACGGTTTTCACGATCAAAAGTTTCCTTTAAAATTGCGGTTGTTCGAACGCCTTTAAAATTTTTGATTTTCGGAGTTGCAGCGTTAACATCACCAAAATCACCGGACGGAATATTATACGTTTCTTCCAAAATGCCAAAAGCGTGAAGTGCAGAAAGATTAGAAGGCGCATCATTGTCATAAAACAAAAACACATCGCGGAATTCAGAAGTTTCGGGAGAACCTGCCGAATCGATAACGGTTTCAAAGCGATCAAAATAATATCGCAGTTCTCGCTCCTGTACTTCTTCTGCAACGGAACTCAATGCCTGACGAATCGTAAGGGAAAATTCCTCTTCTATATTACTCATCGACGTATAGATCCAATACCCTTGAATAAAGATAATCCCAGAAAGAGACAAGAGCATGAATACAACAAGTGATAAAAAGTAATTTTTTTTCATGAAAAAATAGCGTTGTTACTGAATACAAATTTCACTATAAATTAGCGAACAGTTTGCTAAAACAATGTTAATTCCCTTTGGAAAGAGATATTTGGATTAATTCTTGATGAATCGCATCGATTTTCAATATCGTGTCATTCCACTCCATATTTTCAATATGATAATCTGCAAGGGGGATTTTTCTTTCGTCACTCCATTGTTTCGACATTCGGTCTTCAATTTCTTGGACTGAACTGTTATCGCGTGCCAAAACACGTTTCAGGCGGACAGCTTCTGGTGCAGTAATTAGTATAATACTATCACAGAGTTTCGACCCACCATTTTCAAATAAAATGGCAGCTTCTTTGATTACATAAGGAGCTTCTTGCTTTGCTACCCATTCTATAAAATCTTGAGCAACCGCAGGGTGCACCAATGCATTGAGTTGGGCTAGAGCAGTAGCATCTTTAAAAACAACATTTGCTATGTAAGGACGATTCAAAACACCCCCTGAATAACTTTCAGATCCAAAAAGTTTGCATATAGCTTCTTTCAGATCAGCAGAGGTGTTCATCAGATCCTTAGCTCGGTCATCGGCTATATAACACGGAATACCTAGGGCTGAGAAACGAAGAGCAACCTTCGACTTTCCACTTCCTATCCCACCTGTAAGTCCAATGATTCTTGGCATGCTTATTTACGGATTAAATATTCGACCTCTTTGGGGCTCCAGCGTAAATTTTGCAATTGATCCGGAGCATCAACTAATTTTAATTCCACTGATTCATCGCCAGCTTTTAATAATTTGAAGTCACAGGAAATTATAAAATCTGATGCCGTAATGGCTTTAATCTTAGCTAGGCTGGCAGAAAAAGTAAGATTTATACTACTCGGAAACAATTTCAAAGCAATAGAATCAGGCACATTAAAGAGACTGATGGGAACCTTAATTGTTTTTTCGGAGAACCGATCAATAACAACCTTAAGGCTCGTTTCAGATTCAGAAAACTCCAATTGCTTTGGTGCTGGGTTTAGCAATTTAAATTGATCTGTGAAGGACTTTTTTACATTTACTTTATTCGGCATATTTATAAATACAGTTTTAAGCGTGTCGAGTACATTCGCCGCTCCAATAACATTAATACTATCCGGAGAAAAAACCAAGGGTTCAGCAATTCCAAAACCAGCAGCTACATTCAAGCTTGTTTGTAAGGCAATCGGAAGTCGTTTATTGTCCAATTGAGAATAATTAAAATACACCGTATTTGGGAAAATCGTTCGGATTTTGGTTGTTCCAGAAAGTTGCTCTTGAATTTCAGGAATACTCAATTGCAACGGAATCGAAGCATTTCCATTTTCAAAAACACCTTTCCCTGAATCTAGGGTTATTGAAGTTCCAAAAAAATTATAATACAACAATTGAAACCCAGATGCGGTTAAAGTCAACTGAACTTCCGAGCTTGTATCGGATATAGGAACAACCCCCATAGGGAAGTTATCAAATCCTACTTCATGTAATGGTGGTGTCCATGGAACCAATATATGAAACGCCTTTTGCTATTCTATCT
>PXYQ01000087.1 GCA_003023645.1 Candidatus Arcticimaribacter sp.
ATTGATATGGCCTTGTTGCGTTTTGCCAAGAAAAAACACTACGGTCTTGCGACCATGTAGGTTAGGTGCATGTAATAATTATTTTTGTTGTCTCCAAAAGGGTTCCAATTTTCCTTTCGAAAGCTGAGCGCAGTTAATTGATTGACTAAACTATCGTTTAGATCGAAAGCTTCATAGGCATGATTCAATTCAATAGTATCATGAAGAAAAACTTCTCCCTTGTGATTGATGTAAAACCGCAACACCAAATAGCCATTATCGTCAAAAGCTTCGGAGGTGTAGTTATCTAGAATGTGTTTTTTGAACTGATATTTACTTCCTTTATAAATTCTAGGAGCAGTACTTGAGTAGGTGCCATAAATCGATTCCTTGGCGTATTCTTTAATACTATCAAACTCAACTTCACTTTTCTCTATATAACCGACACGTACTTTGTGAATTTCATTAGGTTTCTTATTTTTATAATTTTCATAACCCAGATAGGACGCAACAAGAAGGGTGACAAAAGGAATTAAAAACAGGAGGAGTTTTATTTTTTTCATCATCTTTTTGATTTATAGGGTTTTCCTAAGCTAACCCGTTTAAAAGATCGGTAGAGGAGAAAATAGAATATGGTTCCAAAACCAAGCTCGAAACCAACCCAAAAAGGACTATTTTCTGATGTAAAAGATTTGAAGTCGTAAGTATGAAAGAAGACAGGATTCAATATAATTACTAGAGAAATGAAAAATAAACCAAGTATAAAAATTCGCCATCCAATCACCCAATTCAAAGCAAAATAATCTTTAAAAAAATCTGTACCACCGTTTTTGGTGTAAGTTTTGAATGATAAAATAGAAGTAATAATGATTATGCAAAGTGCAGGAATAACGACAAGTTTATAACCGTTTTCATATTCTTCACCCAGTAAAAAATAACTCAGGGTGTATAGGATTGCAGATCCCAGAAAATAATGAAATGCTTCTTTGTCCGAATATTGTTTTTCAACAATTTTCTGCTCGATTTCTTGTAGGTTGGTCCAGTTCATTTGCTTTGGATTTAGGGTACACCAACATAAAAATATAATGAAAATGCAAATTCAGTTCATTGGAATTGATACGATTGGGTCTTTTAAAAGTAAACAAAAAACGGTAAAAAACAAATTTTTATTCCTTTTTCGGAAGTGCAAATTGAAGTAAGTACCCTAAGGATATCGTTAGCACCGTCCCAATTACATTGAGCCAGAGGTAGCTGAACAGATCCATGTAAAAGAGATAAATGATCATTGCTTCTGATACAAGAGCAGCATAAAAAATAGCTTGGCCTTTGATGCTTTTCAAGAAGATTGCCACAACAAAAACGCCCAATATAGTTCCATAGAAAATAGAGCCAATGATATTGACCAGCTGAATTAGGTTCTCTACCAAACTTCCAAAACTAGCAAAGAGAATTGCAATAATTCCCCAAACTAAAGTGAAGAATTTAGAAGCATTGACATAGTGTTGCTCGGTCTGTGGACTTCGATTTCTTTTATATAGATCGACTACGGTTGTTGCTGCAAGTGCATTGAGTTCAGATGCAGTTGAACTCATAGCTGCCGAAAGAATAACGGCTAGTAGTAAACCGATGAGCCCTTGAGGTAAGTATTTTAAAATAAAAGATATGAAGACGTAATCCTTGTCGTTGACTTCAATTTCTGGGGCAGCCGTTTTAATTAGGTTTTTAGCCTCCGATCGGATTTCTCTTTCCTTATTATCCAATCGAGCTACTTCTTTGAGATCAATTGAATTGGGTTGCAACAAAAGGATTCTTTTTTGCTCTTGAATTTCTCCTAAATGTGTTTCTAAGACTTTAAACTCTCCGGCGTAAGTTGAATTTTCAATTGCTTCAACAGCCTTAGGATTGAAATGGATGGGTGCAGGTTCGAATTGGTAAAAAACAAAAACCATAACCCCAACCAGGAGGATGAAAAACTGCATGGGTACTTTTAAAAACCCATTCATAATCAATCCAAGTTGACTTTCCTTTAAAGATTTTCCAGATAGGTAGCGTTGTACTTGACTTTGATCCGTTCCAAAATAAGAGAGTGCCAAGAAAAGACCTCCTGTGATTCCGCTCCAAAAAGTGTAGCGGTTGTTGAGATCAAAACTAAAGTCAATCACATCTAGTTTCCCAGTAGCTCCAGCGATAGTCAAAGCTTTTACAAAGCCAACATCTGCCGGGAAACTATTGATAATGAATGCAAAGGCAGAAATCATCCCAAAAAAGATGATGAACATCTGTTGCTTTTGAGTTACGTTAACCGCGCGCGTTCCTCCAATAAGTGTGTAGAAAATTACAACAAACCCGATGAGGAGAATTAATACTTTAAGGTTCCACCCTAGAACTACGCTCAATATAATTGCTGGTGCATATATCGTAATCCCAGCTGCTAAACCCCGTTGTACTAAAAATAAAATTGCGGTAAGTGTCCGGGTTCTCAGATCGAAACGTTCTTCTAAGAACTCATAAGCAGTATATACTTTCAGACGGTGGTAAATGGGAATAAAAAAGAGACAGATGACAACTACCGCCAAAGGCAATCCAAAATAAAATTGTACAAAACCCATTCCGTCGTGATAGGCCTGACCTGGAGTTGATAAGAAGGTAATAGCACTTGCCTGTGTAGCCATTACAGAAAGCCCGATGGTCCACCAACGGCTTTCATTTCCTCCTTTGAGGTAATCTTCGATAGAATTATTTTTTCTGTTTTTCCAGACCCCATAAAGCACAATAAAAGCTAGCGTACCCAAAAGAATGAACCAGTCTAATATTACCATGGCTTGAATGTATTCATGAATAAAACAAAGAGGATCCAGTAGGCTATATTGCCTAGGATCAAGAAAAAGTAAATTCTATTTTTTGATTGAAACATTTTATAAAGCTAATAAATTAATCAACAAACGATAAGCCCCGGGAACACCGGCGGGTAATTCTCTGAAAAAACTTAAACCCGTATAAACGATTGTACCTTCTCCATGGGGAGCAACTAGAATACTTCCTAGTTTTTCTGTTTCACCGGCGTCGTTCATGCCGAGTAAGGGTGTAAAGCGATCGTCCCATTGATTAGGGAAATACAAACCACGTTCTTGAACCCAGCCTTCAAAATCTTGTGCAGTGATTTTATGGGGAACGTTCAGTGCAGGGTGCTTGGGTTCTAAAATCCGAACACTACTGAATTCGTCTGTAACACGATCCCGTGAGAGCTTCATGTTCAAAGGGGTGAGTTTATTTGTTTTTAGTCCACGACTGGTATTGTATTGAGTAACCAAAGTTCCACCAGCTTCAGCAAAATCAAATAACATTTGGTTTTTATAGGCTAAGGATTCGATTACATTGTATGCACGAATTCCCACGATAATCGCGTCATAGGTTTTGAGTTCTGCTAGGGTAGTGGTTTCAATATCAATAGACTCGACAGACAGGCCAACCGTTTGTAAGCGTTCTTTTACAGTATCACCCGCTCCTGCGATATAACCTACTTTGATTTGTGGAATTTTTAAATCCAAACGCACCGCTTTGGCTTCACTAGGTTGTGCAATATATTGTTTTGGAATATGGGTATAGCTCAACGTTTGTACCGCAAAAACATTTTCTTTTTTGTTCCCTTGAATTGCGAGTGGCCCTAAAAAACCACTTTCGGCAGCAGCGGTAGGTTTCAATTGATATTCTAAGAATTGAGAACTTCCTCTTCCGTTTAATGTAATTGGAAGTGTAGCCTGATCAATTTCCCAACCTTTGGGATGGCATAGTTCGATAGCTCCTTCATAGGCTTCTCCGTAATTCGTGACATTCAAACGTAAGGTTTGCGCTTCGTCATTGGCATAGAGAAATACAGGCTGCTCAAAAGTAACGCCTAGGGCAGGTAGTATATAAAAAGGATTAATTACCTCCCCACGAACAGGATCAGTTTTACGGTGTTGAACAGCCGCTACGAAAGCAATTGATGTTCCTGCAATATTCAAGTGGTATTCGATTTGAATGGGATTTGGAGTTTGTGGTTTTCCGATCCACTCTTTATTTTCAATTTCAAAAGTACCGAGACTCCCTTTCTCTAATAGCCAATAGGGTGTGCTAATCGAGTTGTCTAATGCAACTTCAAAAGATTGGGTAAAACGCTTGTTGGTTTCAAGGTCTTGATCGAGTTGGGTAACCCCCTCTGTTGTTTTTATTGTTTCTAATTCAACAGGAAGCTTACTTTGTTGAACTACGTTCAGGTTTATTTTTAAAGATTCACCAGCAATCCCATAGGGACGTTCTGCGTTGAACTGCATTTGAACGCCTGCACAATCTAATAGAAGCTGCTTAGTAGCTGCTAACTTGCGTTCTCTCCACAAAGAGGTGGGAAGTTTTTCGATTGCTTTATGGATGCTCAGTAAAGCTTCAATGCTCTTTTCAGGATGTTTAAAGTCAAAAGATTCGATCGCTTGAGCAACCATTGTTCCGATCGAAGCACCACCTTCTAGTCTAGACCAGCTGGTATTGATCCCTTCGAAAGGGTCATTAGACAGTGGACGTTTACCATCAATGATTTCGATGTATTCTGTTCTGCTTCCTAAGGTTGGAGTACTCCCAAAACCTTGTGATTTGTGAGAACTTCGACTTGCTGCCGCAATGGCACTGTTGGAAATTCCAGTAAGTGGATCATAAACTCCAATTTCCAGGGATAGTAAATTTGATTTGTCTGCTTTTTTAAAATTTTCTTGACTTCCATAGAACCACCACGAGGTATTGAAAAATAAGCGTTGTGGCTGCCAAATCCCGTTATTGTTTAGTTGTTCTGGATAGGCCTTTGGATCGTTGCTCAAAGCAAATGCTTCTTTACTTAGTAGTGCAGATGATGTATGATGTCCGTGGGTTCTTCCAGGTGTTCTGTGATCAAACCGATTGACGATGATATCAGGTTGGAAGGCACGAATGCGATTGACAACCTCGCCTAAGATTTGTTTTTTATCCCAAATAGCCAAAGTTTCGTTGGGATGTTTGGAATAACCAAAATCAACAGCTGAAGTAAAGTATTGGTTTCCGTTATCGATACTTCGAGCCTGCATTAGCTCTTCGGTACGAATAACACCCAATAATTCCCGGAGCTCAGTCCCAATTCGGTTTTGACCCCCATCTCCACGCGTCATCGAGAGATAGGCAGCATGTGCGTTTACATGATTCGAAAAGTATGATATTAAGGCCGTGTTTTCGTCATCGGGGTGCGCGGCAATATAAAGTGCAGAGCCTAGGAAGTTCAATTTTTCAAGTTGCTTGTATATTGTACCACTCGATTTCTGTCCCAAAACTTGGGTGAAACCTAGACAACCAATAAACAAGGTGATTAGGATGTTTTTTTTCATTTTAATCAAGTTTAAATGAGGCTCTATATTTTGTGGAAGCATTGTCATTTTCTCTCCAATACTGTCTTCTTTCCGTATGAATTCTTTTTGCAGTCGAAGTAAAAGCAGCTCCTTTCCCAAGGGACTGTTCTACCCAGCCTTCGATGGTGTGAGGAAAAGAAGTACTGAACTCAATCGCCAACGAACGTTGGAGTTTAGGGTAGGTGATTGTGTAAATGGTAGTATTGTTTTTTTCCTCAATTGATGCAGTGGCGTCATAGGCTTCAATTGTTTTATGGTTCAACCTGCTGCTTTCGAGACTTGGAACTAATTTTAAATTCCCTAACGGGAGTGCTTGGGGGCGTAGGCGGATTAAATTCCAAAGTTCATCTTCGGTTCGATTTTCTTCTAGAGTAAAAGTCTGATCTGCTTCTCCTTCAAAATAGGAATGCGATACAACCTCAAGTTGCTTTGCTTTATGATTCATTTGCAAATAACTCTGACCACACCATTCTTGAATAGAAGCACTGTTTTTGACAACGGTTTGTGGGCTTTTGAGCGCACTAAACGAACTGGTCATAATGGAGTAGGGGTAGATGCCTGTTAAAAACTTTTTTGTCCGATTCGATTTCAGAACAGGAACCGTAGTCTTGGATTTTCGATTGGCTTTTACTTGCTCCTTCTTTAAAAAATCTTCGGTTACATAAATCAAGACAGCATTCCCTTCCCGAATTTCTCCATAACGTGATTGATCTATAGAATAAGAACTGATCTCTGCGAAGCCATCAAACCAATGCGCTTTGAATTGCTCAGAAATTCGCTGGGCATTTAAATTGACGAGGCCCAACATAAAACTGATGCAGAAGAGGGATTTAGTATATTTCATTTTGATATGATTTAATTTGAAGTGAGATTAACTAAACATTGCAATACTTGTGCCATGGGTAAACCAACGATGTTGGTATAACTTCCTTCGATGCGTTCGATTCCAATAGTGCCAATCCATTCTTGAATTCCATAGGCGCCGGCTTTATCCATTGGTTCGAATTCGTTGACATAGAATTCGATTTCCTGATCAGATAGTTTTTTAAAAGTAACCGAACTGGTTTCATGTATGAGTTGTTGTTGATCTTTTTGGGTAAACGCTACTGAAGTAATTACTTGATGTTCTTTTCCGGAAAGTAAACGTAGCATTTGCTTTGCGTCCGCTTTGGTTTTAGGTTTTCCTAAATACTGTTCATCTCCCCAGACAATAGTATCAGCCGTAACAACAATCTGATTGTGCTGAATACGATCTTGAAAAGGAGCAGCTTTTAATTTTACGAGGTAATTTGAAATAGCAGCACCCTTGAGTTTTGGGTCAAAAATTTCATCGACTTCAAATGTTTTCACAGTAAAAGGAATTCCAGCTTCTTTAAAAAACTGTTTCCTTCTGGGCGAATTCGATGCGAGGATAATTTCTATGGAGTCAAAATCTTGTCTGTACATCTCAATCATTTTTTGCACCAACGGTTGTACTCCATTTCCCTTGCACACGAAGTACCTGTTCGATGATGTCTCGAACACAGCCAGCTCCCCCTTTTTTATGAGAAATGTAATCTGCAATTTCTTTAACGTCAGTAACTGCATCTTTTGGGCAGCTAGCAACACCGACTTTCAGCATCACTTCAATATCTGGAGCATCGTCACCCATGTATACAATTTCTTCTGGCTTGAGGTCATAGCTGAAAATAAAATCTTCGTAGGGCTCAATTTTGTGGTGTGCTCCTAAATAAATACTATCAACTCCCAAGGCTTTGAGTCTGCTGCGTACTCCTTCGTTGGTTCCTCCAGAAATAATAGCAATACGGAATCCTTGTTCTAAGGCACACTTCATGGCATAGCCATCTTTGGTGTTCATTTTTCTGTACATTTCTCCGTTGGTGGTAATCATAACGTTCCCGTTGGTCAATACTCCGTCAACGTCAAAAATAAAGGCTTTAACGTGGTTTAGGTTTTCTTTATAGTTTACTGTGCTCATTGTTTTTCTGTATGGATTCCGTAAGGGTTAAATATAAGTTTTTAAAAACAGGATTGCTAAGCTGATCCATATGTTTTTGAAGAGTCGTTTTATCGTTTCTAAGTGCGGGCCCCGTTTGTGCTTCCTTGGGTGTGATGGATTCAATTTTGACAGCGGTTTCTGCAATCAAGGGACGGAGCAGGTCAAAAGGAACTTCTTGTTCTTCACAAATCTGAGCGCCTACATGGTATAAGTGGTTGGTGAAGTTATTTACATAAACAGCAGCAGTGTGCAATCCCATGCGCTGTGTCGAATTGATGTAATGAATATTCTCACCAATCGCTTCTGCTAGTTTAGTGAGCGTTTCTTTACTTTGATCGTTGTTAGCTTCAATACAAATCGGAATGCTTTTAAAATCAACAGTCCTATTTTTTGAAAATGTTTGAAGCGGATAAAATACACCCTGATTTGTATGCTGCTTCAATGCATCCATCGGAACACTTCCTGCGGTATGCGCAACAATTCCTTTTAAAGGAGTAAGTTCATTTGCAGTTATTGGAATTGCGTCATCACTTAGTGCGAGAAGATATACATCAGCTTCCATCAAATGATCTAACTGATCGGTTATAGCAACATCCTTTTGGTGCTGTTTTAGACTCTCTTGGGAACGGTTATACCACTGTACAACATGCACTTCCTTGGCTTGAGTGAAAACACGAAAGAGGTGAGTACCCACATTTCCAGCTCCAAGAATAACTATTTTAATCATAGTATAAATGTAAAACAATATTTTCTTAATTTAGAAGTCCTAAATCGTATTAACCATGTTTTTATATTACAAATTACGCGCAACTTTCTTGTCATACTATCTACTCGCTATTGCAGCTTCAATTATTATTCTGTCCGGTGTTGGATCAGCCAACATCATGTTCATCAGTATGGGAGGTAACGACGGCACTGCTATCCTCGAAATGATTCTGGTAACTCTAGCCTCAATGGTTTTCTTATCGGCTGCTTTGGCTCAGTTGAAACCGGTTTATGTTTTTAATTTTTTCTTTTGGGGACTTTTGTTTCAAATTAGTTTTATGATTCTAAAAACTTCAATTGGCTTTTGAATACATTTTTACATGAGGTCAAAATCATATACCAAGGAATAGAAAGTTTACATGCATGGTGCGTATTTGGCAGCTCCAAATCCTTCG
>PXYQ01000007.1:0-9805 GCA_003023645.1 Candidatus Arcticimaribacter sp.
ATAGACTGAATCGTAAAATTCCGAGAAGTGTTCCTTTAATGGAGTCTCTTCATCTGGATATATTTTATTTTCTGTGAATATGCTCATTTCTAATGTTTGCCAACTAGTGTATATCTTCACTATTGCGTTTATTTCTTTTATATATTTTCAATACTCATTATTCGTATTATTCTCTTTAATAGCGTTTTGTGATTCAATAACGACGTCTAAGGGGCTTTTTATATTTGCAAGAGATTTTTTGCTAACATGGGTGTAAATTTCTGTTGTTTTAGAACTCCCGTGTCCTAGGAGCTTTTGGATATATCGAATATCAGTACCTTTTTCTAATAAATGCGTAGCAAACGAGTGGCGCAACATATGAGGATAAACTCGTTTATTTATATTTGCCTTTTTAGTTGAGTTTTTTAAAATAGCACGTACACTAGATGGTGAATATTGTTTTCTATTGGGATTCTCAACTAACCAATAATTGGGTTTGTAAATTTCAAGATATTTAAGAATTAATGTCGATACATTTTCAGATAAAAGTGTAATACGATCTTTATTACCTTTTCCCCCTCTTATGAATATATAGGATTTATCCCATACCAGATCTTCCTTCCGTAAGCTAATCAATTCACCAATTCGAATCCCTGAAGAATATAAAAGCGCTAGAATTGTTTTGTGTTTAATGTTTTTTGTTGCTTTTAAAATGGCAAATACTTCTTGTTCTGTAAGTATTTTGGGTAATTTTTTTTCTTTCCTTGGCCGATCAATGATAAAAACCATCTTGGGTTGTTTCAATACCTTTTCATAGTAAAATTTAATTGCATTGATGTATTGGTTTTGCGTGGAAGGACTAACCTGCTTTTCTTGGATCAAATAAAGTAGAAAGGTTTTGATTTCTTCTTTCGATAGCGTGTCGAGGCTTCGATTTTTATAATAAGACTTGAATTTTAAAAAGCAAGAACAGTAGGTCTTAATCGTGTTTTGGCTGTAGCGTTTTAAAAGAAGTTGCTCGCCATACTCTTTAGGTAAATGAATTTCAGGCGTATGTTCCTTGATGTTTTTTTTAGTTTGCGTCGTTGTGGGGGGCGACTTTTTGAGTTGGGAATAATCAATAAAAACTTTTCCCTTAAAGGCTTCATAAAAAGTAGATAGCTGAAACTCCTTTTTGGGGAAATACCACGATTGAAGCGACTGACTC
This sequence comes from Candidatus Arcticimaribacter sp., assembly GCA_003023645.1. GTDB lineage: Bacteria > Bacteroidota > Bacteroidia > Flavobacteriales > Flavobacteriaceae > Arcticimaribacter. Next base: position 1,187 of record PXYQ01000007.1, read on the forward strand.
CATTGCACTTCTTTTTGCGATTGTATAAGCGCAATCAATTCCCGATCGTAAGCAAAACTTGCTTTTACAATGGGTTCATGTCGATGTATGTCGGGTATAAGCCGTAGGTTTTTCATGATAAGAACAGATTTGGGAGCTGTTGTTTTTCAAATGTAATAAAAAAAGTAAAGCCCTCAACAAGAGGGCTTTTAAGAAAATATAGATGGAAATATGTCTACAAGTGAATCACTTCATCGTAAGCATCGGCTACAGCCTCCATCATTGCCTCACTCATGGTCGGGTGGGGGTGAACTGCTTTGAGTACTTCGTGTCCTGTGGTTTCTAGTTTGCGACCCAAAACCGCTTCTGCGATCATATCGGTAACGCCGGCACCAATCATGTGGCAACCCAACCATTCGCCGTATTTGGCATCGAAAATCACTTTTACAAAACCGTCAGTAGTACCGCTGGCTTGTGCTTTTCCGGAAGCAGAGAATGGGAATTTCCCAACCTTGAGTTCATACCCCTTTTCTTTGGCTTGGGCTTCGGTCATTCCGACAGAGGCTATTTCTGGGTAACTGTACGTACATCCCGGGATGTTGCCGTAATCTAACGGCTCTACGTTATGTCCTGCAATTTTTTCTACACACAAAATCCCTTCAGCAGAAGCGACGTGTGCTAAAGCTTGACCTGAGGTTACATCGCCAATAGCGTAGTAACCTGGGAGGTTGGTTTGGTAAAAATCGTTTACTAAGATCTTATCGCGATCTACAGCAATACCGACATCTTGTAGGCCGATGTTTTCGATATTGGTTTTTATTCCTACGGCAGACAATACTACATCTGCTTTGAGGGTTTCTTCTCCTTTAGCTGTTTTTATAGTAGCGGTAACGCCTTTGCCTTTGGTGTCTACATGCGTCACTTCGGCATTGGTCATGATCGTAATTCCTGCTTTTTTAAACGAACGCTCCAATTGCTTAGAAACTTCTTCGTCTTCAACCGGTACAATTCGATCTTGGAATTCAACAACCGTTACTTCGGTTCCCATGGCGTTGTAGAAGTGAGCAAACTCAATTCCAATAGCCCCAGAACCTACAACGATGAGCTTTTTAGGCTGCTTTGACAAGGTCATTGCTTCTCGGTACCCAATTACCTTCACACCGTCTTGCGGAAGGCTAGGAAGCTCTCTAGAGCGTGCTCCAGTAGCGATGATTATATTTTTGGCAGCATATACGGTAGTGGTGTCATCTAAACTAACGCTCACTTGCTTGTTGGGAAGGATAGTTCCAAACCCATTGATGATGTCGATTTTGTTTTTTTTCATTAAAAACTGAACGCCTTTACTCATGCCGGCGGCAACGTTACGACTTCGATTGACTACTGCGTCAAAATCTTTGTCGTAATCGGTTACTTTAAGACCGTAGTCCGATGCGTGTTTGAGGTAATCAAATACTTGAGCAGATTTGAGTAGCGCTTTGGTTGGGATACATCCCCAGTTTAAGCATACACCACCTAGGCTTTCTTTTTCAATAATAGCAGTTTTCAATCCCAATTGTGAGGCACGGATTGCGGTTACATAACCCCCAGGTCCACTTCCTAAAACAAGTACATCGTAAGTTGTCATAAATTCATTTTTTTAGATGGCGCAAAAATACAAAAAAGAGGGATAAGTTTAATCGTCTTAGTCTTCCTTTTTAGCTTCAAAGTTAATGCTTGCAGAATTAACACAATATCTTTTTCCAGAAGCAGTGGGTCCATCGTCGAATACATGACCTTGGTGTCCGCCACAATTGGAACAAACAATTTCTACACGCACCATTCCGTGGGTAGCGTCCTTGCGATATTCAATGGCTCCTTCGATACTTTGATCATAACTAGGCCATCCGCAACCACTATCAAATTTAGAGTCACTGGCATAGAGCGGCTGATTGCAACCACGACAATTATAGGTTCCGTTTTCGTAATGACTGTTGTATTCTCCGCTGTGGGGATATTCTGTTCCTTGTTCGCGTAAAACACGGTATTCTTCTTTCGAGAGGAGCTTGCGCCAAGCGTCTTCGGTTTTGTCTACGGGGTAACTGTTATTCATCGGTTGAAGCGGGTGTAAAGGTTAGTGCGGCAGAATTGATGCAGTGGCGTTTGCCGGTAGTTTTTCTGGGTCCATCATTGAACATATGACCCAGGTGTCCTCCACACGTTTTGCACTTGAGTTCGGTTCGGGCATAACCCAATTTATAATCGACATCAAATTCTATATTCTCTGTAGCGCCACGATCAAAAGAAGGCCATCCCGTTTTGGAATCGAATTTATCTTTCGAATAATATAGCTCTGTTTTGCATGCTGCACAGGCATACGTTCCTTCTTTGTAAAATGAATTATACTCGCCTGTAAAAGGGCGTTCTGTTCCTGCTTGTCGCAATACATAATAAGCCATTTCTGGAAGTGAGTTTTTCCATTCTGCATCTGTTTTCTGAATAGCGTATACAGCCTTTTTTTGAGTCTCTTTTTTTGTCGTTTGACAGCTCGCTAAAAAAGGAAGTAGGAGGAGGGTGAATAATATCTTTTTCATAAATCTGATTTTTGAGCGAAGATACAAATCTTTCAAACGCTATGTTTTTGGATCATTACTTCTAAGGTTATCACGCTACTGTATGCAAATAGAATGCCATAAATATAGTTAAAGTTATACTTTAACTATGAAGTTTAAATACTGTATAAAAAGTGAAATCATGAGTTTAGGTAATCGGTTATAAATATCTGATTTTATTTATTTTAATTGTAACTATAAGTTTTGCTTATGCAGTCGATTTATTGATCAAATCGCATAAATTTTATTTTTAGAACTCAAAAAAACATTTTTAAAAACAAAAGAAAAAATCAATTTTTACTGCAATTGCTGTTAATACCCTATATTGAACATCAAAACTATTTTATGATTCAACCAAAAGTTGCATTAGCTAAAGGGAGTAAAAAATTAATCAATGCTTGGGCATTTTATGACTGGGCAAATTCAGTCTATCCTTTAGTCATTTCCTCTGCTGTTTTTCCAATCTATTACGGGATGGTTTTTGCCGAAAATAATCAGATTGATTTTTTCGGATATGCAGTTAAAAATACAGCCATGATTAGTTTTGTTACAGCGATGGCTTTTATCGTTGTTGCGATCATCTCACCGATACTTTCTGGGATTGCTGATTACATCGGAAACAAGAAAAAATTCATGAAATTTTTTGTCCTCATGGGCTCTATTTCTTGTGTTGGATTGTATTGGTTTGACCTCGAAACAATTTATATAGGCTTGTTTTTTTACTTCCTTGCCATGATTGGATTATGGTCTAGTTTGGTTTTTTACAATTCTTATTTACCCGATATCGCTTTTGAAGAACAACAAGATCGAGCCTCAGCTCGAGGATATTCTATGGGGTATGTTGGTAGTGTTTTACTGTTACTGTTTAACCTTTCTATGGTGATGATGCCCGACATGTATGGAATTGAAGGAACAGAAAGAGAAGCTGCTATGCTTGCAATGAAATATTCCTTTGTTTCTGTTGGAATTTGGTGGGCTTTATTCAGCATGTATTCCTTTTACTATTTACCCGTTGGAACTTCAGATCAGAAAGTAACCCAAGATATCATTTGGAATGGCTTTAGAGAACTTGGTAAGGTTTGGCATGATCTAAGTAAAAACCTTCGTTTGAAGCGGTATTTGGTAGCATTCTTTATTTATAGTACTTCCCTACAAACGGTAATGCTTGTTGCAGCTTATTTTGGAGAAGAAGAAATCGCTTGGGGTTCTGATTCTGATAAAACATTAGGACTTATCACAAGCATCCTCCTCATTCAAATCGTAGCCATCCTAGGTGCAATAATAACGGCACGCTGTTCGGAACGTTTTGGAAACCTAAAAACCTTGTTTGTGATTAATATAATCTGGGCAGTAATTTGTGTGTATGCTTATTTCATTCATACTCCAGAAGAATTTTATGTTATAGCTGGTTTTGTAGGTTTGGTTATGGGGGGATTGCAATCCCTATCCCGTTCTACCTATTCCAAATTCCTTCCTGAAACCGATGATACAGCGTCGTATTTTAGCTTTTACGGAGTGACAGAGAAGATTGCTATTGTTATTGGTATGCTCTTGTTTGGGGTATTGGATCAAATAACAGGAAGCATGCGCACCTCTATTTTGTTTTTCTTTGTATTCTTTGTTATCGGTGCGCTTATGCTATTACGTGTTCCCAAAGAAAATAAGGCTTAGTAGCTTTTTATTTCTTTTACAGAGCCAGAACCACTTACTTTGGAATGAACCCGTGTAGAAGATGTACCTACGTAGCGTACGCTACCAGAACCAGAAACACGAGCTTCTAATTCATCAGAGACATTGGCTTCTATGCGACCGGATCCACTTACAGTAAATTCGCCTTCTTCGGTTTCCAACTCTTTTGCTTTGATTGAACCTGAGCCTGAAAGAACTGCTTCGAAGTTAGCGCTACTTCCGTTTAACTCGATGCGACCAGAGCCCGATAATATGGCTTCAACATCGTCAGCAGCTACTCCTACTATGATTTTTCCAGAACCAGACATTTTCATTTCCAATTGATCCGTTTTTATTAGTTCTTCTGAACGGATACTGCCCGAACCACTTAGTGCTATTTCCCGTAAAGAATACAAAGGAACTTCAACAGCAATGGCTTTATGGTTTGAAGGCTTTAAGTAATAGTTATTCTTCATTTTGATAACCAAAGAACCATCTTTTACTTCTGTAATGATATAATCCATTAGATTTTCATCGGTTTTGATGGATAGCTCTTTTGTGCGATCTGAGGTAAGTACAACTCGGAAGCTTCCGCTTACCTTTAACTTGCTAAATTCATCAACGGTACGATCTTCGGTTACGATACTGCCATTTCCTCTTGCTTTTTTAGAGCCCCAATTTTGGGCAGAAACAGTAGAAACAGATACGAGTAGGGCGAGGGTAAGGATAAGATTTTTCATAGGGTTGGGTTGTTGTATTAGTTATGGGTTAGTTTAATTCCTCCATAGTCAGAGGTGATGTTGAGTAAGCCTTTTTTGGCTGCGGTTCCATAAGAACCTTGGAAATAGCTGTCTTCATTTTCTTTAATCTTCTTGAGATAATCTAAACCGAAATCAGATTTAAAGCCAGCATACTCAGTTTCAACTTCAAAATCGAAACTCCAATCTGGATCGATACCAAGAGCAATTGCTGCATAGTCTGAGTCAATAGTAATAGAACGTGCATCAGCTCCGATTGATCTAATTTTAAGGGCTCCATAATCCAAACTGATTGTTGCATCATAATGAACCTCGTCAATGGTAATGCTTACATAGTCTCCATCGCCTTCTACGTTTCCAACGGAACCGAGGCCTAGTTTTCCATAGTCGCAGTTGAATTCAAGTTCATCAACTATATCAATCTGAACACGACTGTAGTCTGCATTCAAGTCTATTGCTTCGCTTTCTTCAATATCCAAGCTTGAATAATCGACCTGAACGGTTCCTTGTTTCATGTATTCGATGTTGGAGTTGGAGCTATAAGCAAGTTCGATTTTATTATCGTAGTGTAGTAATCGACCGATGTCTAATTTCCCGTATTCACAGTCTATTGTAGCACTTCCTTTCAATTCATCTAAAAAGATATTCCCGTATTGATTATAAAAAAGGGCCTCATTAGTACTAGGCATTTTTACAGTGTAGTTAATGTGGAAATTTTGATTGTCGTTATCAAAGAAATTCCAGTTGAAACTGAACCAAGAAGAATTGTTTCTAGGATCTTCTAGATGTGTTTTGACAGATACTGCGTCTGCAGTGTTAGAAAATGCAATGTGGATGTCTTCAAGTTGTTCTAACACACGTTCGCGTTTCTTTCCTTCAACTTGTATATCAACGATGATTTCAACTTTATCTTGATCCCAAGAATGTACATTGATGTTTCCGTATTGATTGTCAAGCGTTAGCGTTGCATCGGAATTGACGGTAAACTCTTTTTTGATTTCTTTAGTTTCTGTAATTTTCTGTGGCATTGACCAACTTACTGAAGATATCATGAAGATACTCGCAAGTAAGCTGTATGACAATGTCTTAAAGGACTTCTTTTTCATAGTTGGTGTTTTTTAGGGTATTGATTTTTTCTTCTAATTCGTATAAAACCACGGATCGGTGCTGTAAGTTTTCGATCATGGCTTGTATTAATAAGGGATGTACAGCATTGTTTTTAAAAGTATCCATTAATTTTTGGTATTCTAGTTCTAATCGGGCTAGTTGCTCTTTCCCATCAGCAATAAGCACGGTGTATTCCGCATTTTCTTCCTGGTCTATTGCAGCCAGTTGTTTATCGATGTATTGGGTGTAATAAACGGTAGCTTTGTCAAAATCATTTGACGGCGTTACGTTTGGTGCAAAAAACTGTGATCCGGCAGCAAAAGATACAAAGGCTATCAAGGCTGCAGCACTCCAATAGTATGTTTTGAAAAGACTCGTTTTCATAGTTTTTTTCTGCCCTTGTAGTTTGGCTAAGAAACGTTGTTCATGACCCGCTCTTGGTTTTTCTTTTTCCAAAAAACGCGCTAACGAGTTGAGTAAATATTCGATCGAATTTTTCATACTAATACGGTTTTGATCGTTTGGTTTCTTGTTTTCATAGTTCTTGAAAAGCAAAGCCTTTCATTTTTAATTTCAATTGTTCTTTTGCTCGCGAGATCAAAGTTCTACAACTTCCATAATTTAACTGCAGTACTTCAGTTAATTCTTCATAATCATAGCCTTCTAAATACATCAGACTAAGTGCGTTTTTGTACCGAGGATTCAAATCATCTAATGCATTGAGAAGTTCTTTGTGTGTTGGACTTTTCGTTTCACTAAAAGGCTCATCGTGGGTCTGTGTTTTTAATTCCTCAACTAGCTTTAATTCTTTTTTCTGATCCCGATGATGTTGTATGCTTTTTCTTATGATTATTTGTTTGAGCCACCCCCCGAAATTGTTCTCCCCTTTGTATTGATCTATCCGGTTGAAAGCGGTTAAAAAACTCTCTTGCATAATGTCCTCCGCATCCATTTTATTGTGAACAATCTTCAGAGCAGTTATAAACATGGCTTGATGGTACCGATCATACACTTCCATCTGTGCTTGCGCATGGTTGCGCTTACACAATTCTAATAATTCATCAACTTTTTTATCTTTCAATTTCAATGGGGAGCATTTCTGTATATAAGATGGTTTTTTCTAAAAATGTTACACTTTTGTGTAAAATTAATTTTTAAATGAGTTGGCACAACTCTTGAACTGATATTGATAATTAGAATTAGTGCTTGTAATTCCTGCTTTAACAGCGGTTGAATTCCTGTTCAAATGACACAATGACGTAAAAATATATTATGGCCAAACCAATCTTTTCAAATTTAGACAATTTGTCACTTCAAGACATAGAGTCTGAAGCAGAATTAATTCCCCTACTTACCTCAGAAGACGAAGAAGCTCTTGAAAAAGAAGATCTTCCGGCTGAGGTTTCTTTGTTACCCCTACGAAACACAGTATTATTTCCCGGTGTAGTTATTCCAATTACGGTTGGAAGAGACAAATCCATTCAACTAATCAAGGATGCCAACAAGGGATCGAAGGTTATTGGTGTGGTAGCACAAAAAGATCAAGGTGTAGAGAATCCAGGAGCTAATGATATTTATAGTCTAGGTACTGTTGCTCAGATTTTGCGTGTGCTTAAAATGCCCGATGGCAATACGACCATCATCATACAGGGTAAAAAACGCTTTGAAATTGATCAAATTACTTCTGAAGAACCTTATTTAAAAGCGACAACAAAAACAGTAGTCGATGAAGCAGCAGCAAAAGACGATACGGAGTTTAAGGCTGTGGCAGAATCAATAAAAGAGTTGTCATTACAAATTATACAAGAGAATCCAAACTTACCGACAGAGGCTTCATTTGCGATTAAGAACATTCACAGTTATTCTTTTTTGATCAACTTTGTTTCTTCGAACATGAACCTTTCGGTAAAGGAAAAACAAGATATTCTTTCCCTCAAAAACATTAAAGAACGCGCCTTGTTGTGTTTGAAGTGTATGAATGTAGAGTATCAAAAATTGGAATTGAAAAACGACATTCAATCTCGTGTACGTCATGATCTAGATCAACAGCAAAAAGAATACTTTTTGCAACAGCAAATGAAAACCATTCAAGAAGAATTGGGTGGTATTTCGTATGAAGAAGAGATCGATGAAATGAAAGTCCGAGCGAAAGCTAAGGTTTGGACCAAAGAAGTTGAGGCGCATTTCGAAAAAGAACTGATGAAAATGCAGCGCATGAATCCTCAAGTTGCTGAGTATTCTGTACAACGAAATTACCTTGATCTCTTTTTGGACTTACCTTGGGATAATTTTTCTAAAGATAAATTTGATTTAAAAAGAGCTCAAAAGGTTCTGAACCGAGATCACTTTGGATTAGAAGAGGTGAAAAAACGCATCATTGAGTATTTGGCTGCGGATGATTTGCATTAAAACGATAGCATTGTAAACTCACAATGCACCTCATGGGGATCATCACGATCTATGGATTGCTCCATGCAATTCGTAATGTCTTTTCATAGGAATCATCCATAAAATCGGAA